>CAYOBD010000251.1:0-1324 GCA_964402005.1 uncultured Eggerthellaceae bacterium | reverse complement strand
TTGTTGTCGAGCGAGCAGTAGTGCATGCCGAAGCCCAGCCCCTCGTCGAGCGCCGTCTTCGCTTCGACCTCGGCTGCCGCCTGCGCTTCGGCCTCTGCGCGCGCGGCAGCCTCAGCCGATGTCTCAACCGGCGACGTTTCGGTAGCGGGCGCAGTCGAGCCGCCACCGCCGCCGCATGCGGCGAGCCCCAGCACGAGCGCGCAGCTCGCTGCAGCGATTACCAGACCCCTCTTTCCCATGGCCCCACCTTTCTTGAAAAACTATAGCTGCCCACATTGGAAGCTAGCGCAACCCGAGCGATGGGGAAAGGTTCACATTTGTGAAGTCTGTGCATTTGCGCAGTTCACAACGATAGCAAAAGCATGATGGCGAAACGGGTCTTCCCAATGCCGGCGGTATCTCATTTCGCGGTGTCTGCTCCACGACGGCCGTGCGCACATCTTCGGATCGGCCTTCCGCCTACGCCTCTGTGCGACGAGCCAGGCCAGCTATCCGGCTCATCCTCGATTGAGAAGATTGCTCCTGCGACTCATTTGGATGAATCAAGTGCCGAGCACCGGGCGCCAAGTGCCGAGCACCGGGCGCCAAGTGCCGAGCACCGGGCGCGCCTACGACTCCCCGTTCACGCGCATGACCAAGCCAGCGCGGGTCGCGGCACCCGTCTTCTTGTAGATGCGGGAGACGTGCGTCTGCAGTTGTCGCCGGGAGATGCCCAGATCGTCGGCAATCTGCTGGTTTTTCTCCTCGGTAAGCACGAGAGCAGCCAGGACTTCTTGCTCGCGGTCCGTCAGGTTGCATTCGCGCGCCAGCAGCAGCACGTTCTCCTTCGGCGACGGAGCGGGCTCGTTTTCAGATGGCGCGGGGCCGTCGGCAGTCCGCGCGGAAAGTTCGAGGAAGCCGCCCTTCGCCATTGCAATCACCGCAGCAGCCAGCAGGATAAGCGAGCCGACCAGGACAGCCATCATCGGCGGCTCGCCTGCAACCTGAATCAGGCTCCCCGACAGCGTTACGAGTGCGATCAGAATGCGCCCCAGCGACGCAACAAGCGCAGGGCACTGCGACTGCGCGGCGACTGACATGAACATGATGACGATCCATGCAAGAATTGCGGCAGCCAGTATATAGAACAAAACCGCGGTGAGCGGGCCCGCCTCCAGCATGGCCGTCTGCACCGAGACGATGATGGCGAACAGGGCGGAAACCAACACGGCCACCGAGGCCGCCGAACGTCCTCCCAGGTACGCTGCCACGCCGATGATGGCGTAGCCTGCCACCATGAACAGGCGATGCCACTCGTAGAAAGAGGCTACGGCACCCGATGCGC
>CAYOBD010000250.1:0-3549 GCA_964402005.1 uncultured Eggerthellaceae bacterium | reverse complement strand
GGCTCCATCCGCAGCCCGCATTGGCGCGGCGGCGGCGTGGTGTTCGGGCCGCATCCCCGCAGCTACGCCTTCAAGGTGAACCGCAAGGAGATCAAGCTCGCGATGCGCTCCGCGCTTTCCGCCAAGCTGGCTGACGGCGAGCTGATCGTCGTGGACAAGCTGGAGTTCGAGAAGCCTTCCACCAAGGCTGGCGTGGCCATGCTGGCAGCGCTGGGCATCGAGGGCCGCTGCACGGTCGTCATCGACGACGAGAACGTGAACGCGCTGCTGTCGCTGCGCAACATCCCCACGGTCGACATCGTGCTGTCCGGCGAAGAGAACACCTACGAGCTCCTTGACAACAAGCGCCTGGTATTTGAGCAGTGCGCACTGGAGAGACTACAGGAGGCGTTGGCATAATGAAGGACGCACGCGATATCATCATCCGCCCGATCATCACCGAGCACAGCTACGACATGATCGAGCAGAACAAGTACACGTTCGAAGTGGCCCGCGACGCCAACAAGATTGAGATCGGCAAGGCTGTCGAAGAGCTGTTCAGCGTGACCGTGACCAAGGTCAACACGCTCAACGTGAAGCCCAAGAAGAAGCGCGTTCGCATCCAGCAGGGTTACACGCGCCGCTGGAAGACCGCCATCGTGACCATCGCCCCCGGCGAGACCATCGAGATCTTCGCCAGCTAAAAGCTGCACGAAAAGCATTTGGAAAGGCCCCGGATTCCGGGGCCTTTTTTTGCGGGATGCGATGCCGGCGGTCGTGCTATCAAACCGGCATTGGTGCGATAACCCTGGATGTGATGCCGGTGATCGTGCTATCGAACCGGCATTGGCACGATAGCCCGCGGGTTATCGTGCCAATCTCATGCCATCAACAGGGCGGCGCCCCTTCAGCGCCTCTCCGCAGCCTCTAGCGTTCGAAATTGGGTTCTTCGTATTCGCGGATCAGGTTGTCATCGACGATGCAAGCTTGCAGCTCGTCGCGTATGGCGTGGAACGCCTCTTCGCCGCCCTCGGGGAACACGTCCCATGCGGTGAAGGAAAGCCAGATGGGGAAGTCCTCATCCGGATCAGCGTAAGCATAGGTAAGCGTCACTACGGGCGTCGATGCATCCAGGGGCACCATGTCGCTCATCGGCAGATCGCCCCATTCCTTCATGCCGGCGTCGTTGGCAATGGCGGCGATTCGATCGAGCAGATCCTCGGGCGCGCGGTATTCTCTGATCGTCGCACGCACGTCATGGGATGGGCTGTCGAATTCGCGCACGATCGGCACCCCGTCCTCGTCGATGGCGGTTTCGATGGAATACAGGTTGCCCAAGCTGTTTCCCGAGTCGCTATAGCTCGCCCGCGTGAGGGCGCCATATTCTTCAGTGGGATGGAGCAATTCGGATCCGCCTCCCGTCACGACACTTGTCGATGTTTCGATCGCTGGAGAGGAGCTGTCTTTGTCGCTATCGCCGGTTTGAGCGCAGCCTGCAAACAGCAGGATGGCCGAAAGAGCTGCTACCGTGATGGCCCCGTATGCGATTCCGCGTTTGCTTGCGCACGTTGTCTTCATGATCGCTCCTCTGGATAAAACGCGGGTGGTACGATGACCCCGCAGGTTATCGTACCACTCTCCGGATATCGCTTCTGGGGTTGACGTAAGTGATGAGATATCACGCGGGGTTATCGCATCACCCGCTCGCTAACTTTCTGCAGCGGCTGCCGCTTCCGCCTTCGGCTTCTTCTCCTGTTCGGGGATTTCCACGACATCGACGTGCTTTTCGGTGGCAGGGGTGGGGTAGGAAGGCAGCATAGTCAGGCATTTCTTGGGGCATACCTGCGTGCAGTAGCCGCATTGGATGCACTGGAAATGCTGAATCGACCAGGTGCGATCGGGTTTGCTGACCGCGATGGAGTCCGTCGGGCATGAACGCGCGCACAGACCGCACAGGATGCACGTTTCGGCATCGATGGCGATTTGGCCCTTAAGGCCCGCCGGTGGCTCTTTCGTCTGCGCGGGGTACTGCAGCGTCTCGGGTTTCTTGAACAGCGAACCCAACGTCATACCGCCCAGTTTGAATGCACCCATTTTTTCTTCCACCTTCCCATGAAGTGAATCATTGGGGAGTCTCCCCAATGATTCACTATTGGGGAGTCTCCCCAATGATTCACTTACCGTTCCGTGCAGCTGATGCAGGGGTCGATCGTCAGCACGATCATGTTTACGTCGGGGATCTCGCACCCCTTCAGCGCCGTCGCCATACCCGCCAGGTTGATCGAAGTGGGTGTGCGGATGCGCATGCGATCCAGGAACTTCGTGCCGTTGCCCTTGGCGTAGTAGTAGCATTCGCCGCGCGGCTGCTCAAGGTTGTTGCAGGCCTCCGTGCCATCGGCCGGCGCTCCCTTCACGGCAACGGAAATGTCGCCGTCGGGGATCTTCGCCGCAAGCTCTTCGATGATGGCCATCGACTGGAGCACCTCTTCAGCACGCACCTTCATGCGCGCATAGCAGTCGCCGCCCGTGTCGGTGATGGGCTCGAACTCCGAAAGGTCGCCGTAGGCGCCACCGCCGCGCAGGCGTACGTCGAACGGCACGCCCGAAGCCCGCAGGAACGGACCGACCATGCTGAGCGCCCGTGCGTCCTCTTCCGAGATGACACCGACGCCGTACGTGCGGTTGCGAACCGACGTATCCTGCAGGAACGCCTTGCAAATCCGCTCGTATTCGTCGCGGATGCCGCGGATCGTGGTCAGCAGATGCTCCATCTGGCTGCGGTCGATGTCGCGCACGACGCCGCCGACTTTCACGACAGAGAAGATCACGCGCCCACCGGTCGTGCGCTCGAACACGTCGAGCACGCGCTCGCGCAGGCGCCAGCAGTGCATGAACAGGCTCTCGAAGCCGAATGCGTCAGCGGCCAGGCCCATCCACAGGATATGCGAATGGATACGCGAGAGTTCATGCCAGATGACGCGCAAGTATTCGGCACGCTTCGGAATCTCGACGCCCATCAGGCGCTCTACCGTTTCAGCATAGCCCATGGAATGCCCGAACGCGCAGATACCGCAGATGCGCTCGGCCACGTAGATGAACTGGTTGTAGTCGCGGGTTTGAACGAGCCGCTCCAGACCGCGGTGCACGAAGCCGATCTGCGGGATGCAGTCGACGACGGTTTCATCCTCGACGACCAGGTCCAAGTGGATCGGTTCGGGAAGGACGGGATGCTGGGGGCCGAAGGGGATGATGGTCGCTTTCGACATGCTACTCACCGTCCTTAGCGGCCGCAGCGGCCTCGCGGGCTGCCTTGGCCTCCATCGCGGCGCGGAACTTCGCGGCCTTCTCGGGATCCATGCTTGCCAGCTTGGCTTCAAGCTTGGCCTTGGCTTCCGCCTCTTCTTGCGCCTTCTGCTTGGCTGCTTTGGCCTCCATCGCGGCGCGGAACTTCGCGGCCTTCTCGGGGTCCATACTTGCCAGCTTGGCCTCCAGGGCAGCCGCTTTCTCCGCTTCGGCGGGCGACGAACATCTCGCCCGACAGGTCGCTGACCGCTTTTATGCGCCGCTGCA
>CAYOBD010000249.1:0-3554 GCA_964402005.1 uncultured Eggerthellaceae bacterium | reverse complement strand
CATAGTAGTAGGTGCTGTTGATAATGTGCATAAGTATCTACATCAAAATAAATGTGCCACGGTAGATGAGGTTGTCGTGGTACCAATCGGCGAACACCTGACGCAGGGCGCGCGCGTAGTCGGGGTCGAGCGTGAAGTGCTCGTCATCGTAATCGCAGCTGCAACCCATGCCCTTGATCTGGTTGACAATGGTGTTGCCGTATTCCTCGCGCCACTTCCAGCATTCGTCGATGAACGCCTCGCGGCCGATCTGCAGGCGCGAGATGCCCTCGTCAGCCAGCTTCTTGTCGACCTTCGTCTGCGTGGCGATGCCCGCATGGTCGGTGCCGAGTATCCAGCGTGTCGGACGGCCCTGCATGCGCGCATGGCGTGTGCACGTGTCCTGAATGGTCTCATTGAGCGCATGACCCATATGCAGCACGCCCGTGATGTTGGGCGGCGGGATGACGATTGTGAACGGATGGTCGGCAAACGCACCGCGCCCTGCGCTGCGCGCGAAATAGCCGCCCTCCTTCCACGCTTCGAACAACGGCGCCTCATGCGCCGCGAAATCGTAGTCGATCTTCTTGCCCTCTTCAGCCATTTCCTGCTCCCCACATATGCTTTTACACAGACTGAACCATGATACCGCAACGATGACGAGGCAGACGCACGGGGTACGACCCTACACACATGACTCGCAGGCCTTTCCGATAAGGCAACTGGGATGCGGCAATCGGAATGGACAACGGGGACGGACAACGGGGACGGAGGGTGTTGTCACCCGGGACAACGGGGACGGAGGGTGTTGTCACCCGCATCCCGCGCTCCGTTGCCCCGTGCGCACTCAGCCCCACTTGCACGAGATTGACGGTTCGGAACTGTTTTTCGGGCTCCGACAAAAAGCGGTTTTCCATAAGGCCTGGTAGAAAATTACATAGTTATACACTAGGTAGTTCCGACCCGTCGATTTCGTGCACGATCGGCTCTGTATGCACGAGATTGACGGCTCGGAACTGATTCTCGGCGCTCTTTAGCGCAAAGTGTTCCAGGAAGGGTTTGCCCAAGCGCGAAGTGTTCCAGGAGCACTTTGCCCTGTTTCGCCTGTGAACAAAAAAGCCCTGGCGGAATCGCTTCCGCCAGGGCCTCGCCCGACACGGTATGTGCGGAAAACTACTTCAGCTTGAGCACCGTTTCTTTCACGAGAGCCTTCAGGATCTCGATCTTGAACTTGTTGTACTGAAGCGGAATCGCATCCTTGACCGCCAAAGCGCCGGCCTCTTCCGCAACTTCCTCCGTGATCTCCTTGCCCGTCAGGTACTCAGCGACCTCGTCGGCAACGCGCGGCATCGGCGCAACGCCGCCGAAGACGAGCTTGGCCTCGGCGATCTTGCCGCCGTCCACACGGAAGGCGCTGGCGATGCTGACGATCGCGAAGTCGATCGCTTCGCGCAGGCGGAACTTCGTGTACGCGGACTCGATGCCCTCCTGCAGCGGGATGATGATCTCCTTGACGATCTCGCCCTTGTTCAGAACCTCGGCGACCTTCGGGCTGGTGCAGAACAGCTCGGCTGCGCTCAGCGTGCGCTCCGTCGTGACGATCTGCGCATCCAGGCACAGCAGCACCGGCGCGATGTCGGAAGGGCTGACGGCATAGCAGCAGCAGTCCATGCAGCGGCTCGCCTCGGCGATGGCCGCCTCGTCAGACAACGTGCTGCTGTCTTCCACATCAAGGGTGCGCTCGCCAACCGGGAGCTCGTCGGCCTTGTTGGAGACGTTCTTCATGATGCCCTCATGGTCGAAGCCCAGGACTTCCCTGCCATAGGTGACCGGAGCCACTGGGGTGCCCAGCTCAGCATTGATGGAACGAGCCGCCGCCGCACCGCCGCGGATTGCGCGGATAGCGATGTTCGGACCGGTCACGGCATCGCCGCCGCCGTAGACGTGCGGACGCTTGGTCAGGCCGGCTGCCTCGTCCGCCTCGATCAGGCCGCGCGGGCTCTTGATCTCGGACAGGAACTTCTCGCCGAGGAAGTCCAGGTCGACCCTCTGGCCCGTGGCCAGGATGATGGTGTCGGCGCCGATGACGAGCTTATCGCTCTCGTCGTACTGTGGGTTGAAGCGATGGTTCTCGTCGAACACAGACGTGCACAGGATCGTCTCGAGTCCAGTCACCTTGCCGCCCTCTTCGATGACCTTGGAAAGGCCGCGGCCGTTGATGATCTCGATGCCCTCTTCCAGCGCGCGCTCGATCTCTTCCTTGGAGGCAGGCATCTCCTCGGGCTGCTCCAGGCAGACCATCGTGACATGCTGTGCGCCCAGACGGACAGCGGTGAGCGCAACGTCCATAGCGACGTTGCCGCCGCCGCAGACGAGGATGTTCTCGCCGAAGCTTGCGACCTTCTTCAGGTACTTGTTGACTTCGACCAGGAAGTTCAGACCGAACTGCGTCATCTCCTCGCCGGTGATGCCCAGGATCGGCTGCTTCCATGCGCCGGTGCCGATGAAGATGTCATCGAAAGCGCCTTCGATTTCCTCGATCTTGATGTCCTTGCCGATCTCGGTGTTCTGCTTGAACTCGACGCCCATCTTCGCAAGCGCATCGACGTAGGCATCGACGATCGTCTTCGGCAGACGGTAATGCGGAATGCCGTACTGCAGAACGCCGCCGGCCTTCTCCTGCTTATCGAACACGGTTACGGCGTGGCCCTGCTTGCGCAGGTAGAACGCGCACGCGAGACCAGACGGGCCGGCGCCGATGATGGCGACCTTCTTGCCGGTCTCCTCGGCAGGCGCCGGATAGAACTTATCCGCATTCTTCAGGATGTAGTCGCCGACCGCGCGCTCGACGCAATGCGTGTTCACGCTGTCGCCGTAATTACACTGGTTGCAGGCATCCTGGCAGGGATGCGGGCAGATGCGGGAGGTGATCATCGGCATCGGGTTGACCTGCATGATGATATCCGCAGCCGCGTCCCAGTTGCCCTTGCGCAGCTCGGCCATGTAGCCGGGGATATCCGTGCCGGCCGGGCATTCCTGCGTGCACTGGGAAACGCCGAACTTATGGCCGCCGAAGATCGAGTGGTAGCGGTTCTCGCCGCGGATCGCGTAGCACTGCTCGCCGCACTTGCGCGCGCAATCCAGGCGGCCCGCTGCCTCATGCGGATAGCGATAGAACCAGCAGCGAACGTCCTGGCAGATATTGCCGCCGATCGTCGCAGCATTGCGGATCAGAGGGCTCGCAACGCTGTGCGCAGCCTCCGTCAGGATCGGGAACTTGTCCGCGATCTCTTCGTTTTCCGCAACCTTCTTCAGGGTTGCCAGTGCGCCGATATGAAGCGCGCCATCCTTGACCTCGATGAAGTCAGCGTCCGGAATCCTCTTCAGGTCGATGACCGCCGCCGGCTTCTCCTCGAGGATCTCGTCCTTCAGCTTGCCCAGAAGATCCGTGCCACCGGCCATGAAATCAGCGGTCTGCTCCGCGGCCATGAGGGTTGCGGCCTCTTCGAAGCTCTCCGCGCGTTCGTATTTAAACGTTTTCATCTTTTATCACTCCCCCTTCCTACAGTTTCCCC
>CAYOBD010000248.1:0-3564 GCA_964402005.1 uncultured Eggerthellaceae bacterium | reverse complement strand
CTTTCGCTGCGCGATGTGACCCCCGAGGCTACGCGCGATGTGTGTGAGCGCGAGGTTCCCGGCATCGCCGAGGCCATGCGCGCCCACTCGATCGCCATCACGCCGTTCGCCATGCTGTCGCGCGCCATCTGCATGCAACGCGGGCGCCACATCGTCATCAACCTGCCGGGCAGCGAGAAAGCCGCCCGCGAAAACTGGGATGGCATCGTAGCTGCGCTTCCGCATGCTGCCAAGATGATGGCAGGCGAGGGGCATTAGAGAGGTTTGCGGCAACAGTTGCCGATGTGGCGCTGGCGATTTTGCAACGACGCGACGACGGGGTCTAACCTCGCTGTTGCATCGACGAGTGTACGATACTGGTGCGGCAACGGGCCCGATCTCGCTGCCGCATCGAGAAGGGATAGGGAATGGAAGATCTGCCCAACGGATTCACGGGATTCGCGAACCGCAGTCGCAAGCCGGGCTTTGAATCGGCTGGCGATGCAATGCGTCGCGCGCACTCCGAGATCGCCTATGGCGCTCCGGCACCGAGGGGTGCCTTCCAATACCCGGCCGACCTCGGTATCGACGATGGGCAGCCGCACGTTGTCGAGCCTTACGCAGAAGATGAACTGAAAGGGATAGAGGCGACTGATCGGCGTTGGGCATGGGTCGAGATCGATCAGGCGGCGATACGCCATAACACAATCGAGGTGAAACACCGTCTGAACCGCGGTTGCCGCCTGATGGCGGTCGTGAAGGCCGACGGCTACGGCCACGGCGCAGTCGCATGCGCGAAAGCGTCGCTTTCCGCAGGCGCTGATTATCTGGGCGTTGCGACCGTCGACGAAGCGTTGGAGCTGCGTGCCGCCGGCATAACGGCGCCGCTCATGTTGCTGGCCCAACCGCCGGAGACGGCCATTCCACTGTTGCTGGCCCACCAGATAATGCCGGCCGTATACGATCCGATGTTTGCGGTGGCATACGGCGAGGCGGCCGACCTTCATGGCATGGTCGCGCCGTACCATCTGGCCGTGAACACGGGAATGAACCGCATCGGCGTGCGCCATGAGGAAGTGGTCGAGTTCCTGCGCCAGGTGAACTTCCATCGCGGACTGGAGCTCGCCGGCGTATTCACGCATTTCGCGACGGCGGATTGTCCCGAGACGTTCGATTTCCAAGTGCAGGCGCGCCGTTTCGCCGACGCCGTGGGCTGCATACAGGCGGCCGGCATCAATCCAGGCATCGTCCATGCGGCCAATTCGGCAGCCATCTTGCGCTATCCGGCCGTTCATTTCGACATGGTACGGCTGGGCGTTTCCCTGTACGGATTCCACCCCTGCCCGGAGACCCGCCGGATAATCGATCTGCGCCCGGCCATGAGCGTGCATGCGCGCATCACGGATGCGCGGTTCGTCCCGACAGGCGAAGGCGTGAGCTATGGGTTGCATTACCGCAGTCCCGGCAGTGTCAAGATCTGCACGCTCCCGGTGGGTTACGCAGATGGCTATCAGCGTGGTTTGTCCGGCAATATCGACGTGGTCTATGCTGGGCGCTATTGGCGTCAGGTGGGCAACATCTGCATGGACCAGTGCATGTTCGAAGTCGACATGCGCAGCTCGGGGCTGCGTGAGCGCATAGATCCCCAGGTGGGTGACGAAGTGCTCATCGTCGGCACCCAAGGTGGGGCTTCCGTAACGATCGACGAAATGGCTGAAAAGCTCGGCACGATTCACTACGAGATCGCAGTCGGATTCTCCCGGCGTCTGCCGCGCCTGATCGTCTAGCGCGAAAATGTGAAATTAAGGCGACCTTAATTTCACATTGCAATCAGCTTCTCCAGGTACGCGAGCTTCACGCAGCAGCAGAACACGTCAAGCGCTGCATCCAGCTCTTCGAGCGGCGGAAGCGTGGGGGCGATGCGGATGTTGGAGTCGTCCGGATCGTTCTTGTACGGCCAGGTGGCGCCTGCTCCCGTCATGGTCACGCCCGCATCCTTCGCCAGCTGAACGGCGCGCTTGGCGCAACCTGCCGGTGCATCGAACGACACGAAATAGCCGCCGCGCGGGTGCGACCAGGCGCAGCCGCCCACTTCCGCCAAGCCCTCCTCGAGCTTGCGCGCAACAAGTTCGAATTTGGGCCGCAGGATGGCAGCGTGCTTGGCCATGTGCGCGGCGATGCCTTGGGCGTCATGCAGGAAGCGCACGTGGCGCAGCTGGTTGATCTTGTCGAAGCAGATGGCGCCCACGCCGAGCTTCTTCTTGATGTCGGCGATGTTGGCGGGGCTTGCGGCCATGCCCGAGATGCCCGCGCCGGGGAAGGTCACCTTGCTCGTCGATGCGAACTTGTAATAGCGGTCGGGGTTGCCGGCCTCACGGCATGCTGCGCCGATGTCGAGCAGCTGGTCCTGGTCGGCGGGATCGTCGTACAGATGGTGCACCGTGTACGCGTTGTCCCAGAAGATGCGGAAATCCGCGGCTGCACACGGCATGGCGGCAAGGCGGCGCACCACATCGTCGGAGTACGTCACACCGCCGGGGTTGGAGTACTTCGGCACGCACCAGATGCCCTTGATGCGCTCATCAGCGGCGACCAAACGCTCGACCTCGTCCATGTCGGGGCCGTTGCCGTCCATGCGCACCGGGATCATCTCGATGCCGAATGCCTCCGTGATGCCGAAATGGCGGTCGTAGCCCGGAACGGGGCAGAGCCACTTCACGCCGGCGTGGCCGCGCCACGGCTTCGCATCGAGCGGACCGAAGTCCATGCAGAATGAAACCGTGTGGTACATGAGCGTAAGGCTCGAGTTCCCGCCCACAAGAACGTTGGCGGGGTCGTCGTCGAGCATGCCTGCGAGCAGCTCTTGCGCTTCGGGCAGGCCGTCGAGCGTGCTGTAATTGCGGCAGTCAGCGCCGTTATCGGCCATGCAATCGGCGGTGGAGACCACAAGGCCGAGCATCGGCTCGGACAGATCGAGCTGCGCCGCCGCTGGCTTTCCACGCGCCATATTCAGAGAAAGGCCCTTGGCCTTGATGTTCGCGTATTCTTCTTCGACCTGCGCTTTCAGCGCGACCAGCTCGTCGATTCCCATATCCGCATATGCCATGGAAAATGCTCCTTCCACATCGTTTTCCGTAAGGGGAAGTGTATCAAATGCCATGCTGCTGTGCGGGTGGAGTCGCCAAGGGGCGCAATGCTTTCGAAACATTGCAGACTTCTAGATAGAGAGCAAGAATCAAAAACGAGCCCAACAGCCGGTGCGAACAAAACTCAGAGTCAAAACCATAAAGCGATGCTCAACGGGGCCGGACCCCGTTGCTGCGCGCTGTTGTAAAGCAGAATTACAGATAGTTCAGCGGATTCACGGCAACGCCGTCCACTTCCACTTGGAAGTGCAAATGCGCGCCGAAGGAGTTGCCGGTGTTACCGACCAGGCCGATGTTCTGGCCGCGGGAAACCTGGTCGCCGGGCACGACAAACGTAGCCGATGAGTGCATGTACTTCGTCACGATGCCATTGCCGTGCGCGATGACCACCCAGTTGCCGGCGCCGCCGTTGTAGCCGCCGTCGTTGGTGGCATACAGC
>CAYOBD010000247.1:0-3565 GCA_964402005.1 uncultured Eggerthellaceae bacterium | reverse complement strand
AGCAGCAGCTGCAATGACGAGGAGCACGATGGCCATGGTCGCGATATCCTGGCGGCCTATGCGCCTCGCTACTGCAGAAACGCCGTACATCATGAGTACATACGCGATCAAGGTCGCAAACGTAACAACGTATTGAATCGTGTTTGCCATGTCGATTGCGCTGTAGTCATACGACGAAATCGCCTGGTAATACATCACATATATAAAGACATTGCACGCAAACCCGACAAGGGTCACGATGGCGGCGAAGAGGAAGGTTTTTTCATCCTTGCCAGCTCGGAAGCAACCGACGATCCGCATGATGAAAGCGACGATCATCAGAACGGCCATGACGATTCCGGCGATTCCGGTAGCGCCCGCCAAACCGGCGGTCAAATCGCTTGCTCCCGAGTAGTAACCGGACCCGAGTGTGATCAAACCAAGGATGAGCGTTAACGCAGCGCTGATGAACATCAGCATCTGCGAGTGGTACAGGGTCTTTATGCCCCCGCGCGCATTGGGAAGACCCCGACTCCCCTGCGCAGGGTGAGCACCGAACGCCGCAGGTGCAGCAGCGGCGCCATATGTCATAGGCGCGGATGGTTGCGCAGGCGCGGAATACGCGCTCGGCTGCACAGGAGTCCCAGATCCGATTGTCGCATTGGATTGCACGGGCGCCCCGGCACCAGCCGACTGATTGGGCTGGCCATAGGGTTGCGCCTGGCTCGCTGGCTGATTGGCGGCACGGCCGTGCTTCGGCCCTGCTGACGCCATCGCGTGTCCGCATGCCGGGCAAAATTGAGCTGTATCGGGAATTTGATATCCGCATTGAGGACAAAACATCGGATGCTCCTTTTCGGTCGATGGTGTCTGCTGCATGTATTGTCTTATACCTCAATAATCGTTTATTGCGCAACTAACAGATTTAGCAGAAGGTTCTCGGCTGGCTGAAGAGAAACCGCGCACGCCCCTGCCTTCAAAAGGGTTCTCGACTGGCTGGAGGGAAGCCGCGCGCATCTCTGCCTTCAAAAAGGCCCTTGCATGACGTTGATTTATCATGCGCATAGAGGCTTTACGCCATGAACCCCGGATAAGGAAAGGTGCGCCGTGAAGGAAGCGAAACGGGTATGGGTGCGGTTCATCGCCCTGGTCCCTCTTGCGGTGGTGCTGGTCTTTGCATCGCGGGCGTACATCCAAAGCGTTGGCGGAACCTATTCGATGAATGTTGCTGCGCCTGGTTCCAGCACGCCGCTTTCCGTTGATGACTTCGCGCTGCAGCCAGAGGGCGTCGTCGAAATAGTCTCGGTCGAGCCAAACGCAAGCGGCGGAGGTTTCACGCTGACCATGCGTGCGATTGACGATGGCGAAACGGTGCTGGCCTCGGATGTCGCATTGTTCGCAACCGATGTGCACGTCGGTGATGGCGTTATTATCGAGGGCGGCGTGGACTTCTCCGGATGGGAATCGATACTTATCGGCATCATCGTGTTCCTGGCAGCCACGGTCACGCTGCTGGCATCTGCCCTCCGCTGGCTTTGGAAACGCACTTGGTTCGGCTATGAGATGGTCGTATGCTGCGGCGCCCTCATCTTCACCACGGTGCAGCTGGTGCTATTCGCCTTCCAGCCGATCAGCGGACAGGCAGGCAGTTTCTCGTCTCTAGCGATCGGCATAGTGGGCGCGACAGACCGCTTCCTGTTCCTCACGTTCATTCCCGTCGCCGCAAGCGCCGTTGCCGTCGTGGTGAGCAACATCTCGCTCATCCGCCATGAGGGGCTTCGACCCATCAACGTAGTCGGGATCGCCGTATGCACAACCTGCCTCGCAATCAACGTCTGGTGGTTGCTGTTCGGCAAGGCGCTGTACGGCACGCTGCACGATTCTGCCGCCATTGCAATTGTCGATTCGATCGTCGCGGTCGCCCTCGCATACGGCGAGTGCTTGCTGCTTGCAATCATCCTGTGCGCCTGGCAGGCTGCTCGCCGTAAGCCGAAGCGGCCAGCCGATTTCGTCATCATCCTGGGCTGCGGCCTGTGCGCCGATGGGACCCCTACTCCGCTTCTGCGCGGCAGAATCGACCGCGCGCTCGCGTTCGATGCGCAAATGGCGCAACAAGGCGCTGCGGCAACGACGTTCGTCGCCAGCGGAGGGCAAGGCCCCGATGAGGTCGTTTCCGAAGCCGAAAGCATGCGACGTTACCTGATTGAACGGGGTGTTTCGGATGAGCGCATCCTGACCGAAGACCGCTCGGCACGCACAATCGAGAACATGAGATTCTCGCGAACGGAAATCGAAAACGCAACCGGCCACGATATCGCGCAGTCTCGCGTGGCATTCTCGACTACGAACTACCATGTGTTCCGCGGTTATGTGTGCGCGCACAAAGCAGGCCTGGATGCCGAGGGTATGGCCAGCCCCACGCGCGCCTATTTCTGGCCGAATGCGTTCGCGCGAGAAATCCTGGGGCTGATCGCCGACCGCTGGTCTGCCATCCTGATCACATACGCGCTGATTGCGATTGCAAACGGCATCTTGCAATACGCACTTTCGCTGTCGTAGCCATCAGACAACCAAACGCGAATCGATAAGCTTCGAAAAACGCGTCGCGCTCACTCTTCCCAGGCAATCAGGCGATTGAGAACTTCGAAAAGGATGTACCACAGCGTCTCGAAATGGAGATAAAACGCCGTCACCTTATCCCAGAGGAATGTCATCTGGGCAGGGAATTCATCGTCGGCATCCCAGAATTGCAGCCACAGGGGCATACCGTCGAATACATCGAAGACGAAACTGACCTCGCCACCCGGCACTTCGCGTGCGCCCATAGCTGCACAGGCGCGTCGCAGCCGATCGGAGTCTCCTGCGAATGCTGCGATCTTTCGCGCATAGAGCGCGGATGTCGCGGGGCTGGTAACTGCACCCGACATATCGGCGGTGCTGCCCCAAATCCCCGTCGGATGCGGAGCACCCACGCGGTTGCACACCATGTCGAGCACGATCAGCGTCTGCTGCGCTGTCGCCGGCTCCCATCGCTCCGCAGCCGCACTATCTTGCGCCACCGCGACACGCTCCACGCGGCCGTCTGTCCGGCTGATCCGATAGCCGTCCCCCAGCATGTCGATATAAAGGAACGATTCATCATGTTCCAGCGGAAAACGCGCAAGGAGCGCTTCCTGATTCTGCTCGCAGAACATCTGCGCCCCGAACGCTGCCATCTTGTCGTAGTTTTCCACGAACCTGCTCCCCCCCCCATCAGAAGAAACTCAATGCTCCTTTGCAAAGAATGTCACATTATCCTTGGAGGTCAAGGTTTCGTTTGTTCTTGCTTCTCCTATCGCCGCAGCGCTGCATGCACCCGCATCGCGACGCTACATGTCCTATCGCCGCAGCGCTGCATGCTCCCGCATCGCGACGCTACACGCTCTGATATCCAATGCAGCATGCAGCAATCCGAAAACCTCAATCTGACGAATTCCCTAACGATGCGAATTGCCATTTTCGTGTTTTCGGACTCATTTCAAGAAGCAGAATGAGTCAAGTCCATATCGGTGTGTAAATTCGCGCGCGCCTTCCTTCCCTTCCCCTA
>CAYOBD010000246.1:0-3577 GCA_964402005.1 uncultured Eggerthellaceae bacterium | reverse complement strand
GACAGCGATCTTTTTGCAGGTTGCCGGCAGGGCCTCCACGAACTTGCTCGCCACGAACGGACGATACAGGCGGACCTTCACCAGGCCGACCTTCTCGCCACGTGCGGTAAGGTAGTCGATAACTTCCTCGATGACATCGCAGAAGCTGCCCATGGCCACGATGACGCGCTCGGCATCCGGCGCGCCGTAGTAATTGAACAAGCCGTAGTCGGTGCCCAGCTTCTGGTTGACCAGATGCATGTACTCCTCGACGACTGCAGGCAGCTCATCGTATGCCGTATTGCATGCCTCGCGATGCTGGAAGAAGATGTCGCCATTTTCGTGGCTTCCGCGCATCACGGGATGCTCGGGGGAAAGCGCATGCTCGCGGAACGCCTTCACGGCGTCCATGTCGCACATCTCGGCCAGATCGTCGTAATCCCACACGGCGATCTTCTGGATCTCGTGCGATGTACGGAAGCCGTCGAAGAAGTTGATGAACGGGATGCGGCCCTTGATGGCTGCCAGGTGGGCTACAGCTCCCAGATCCATGACCTCCTGCACGTTGCCCTCTGCGAGCATCGCGAAACCGGTCTGACGGCAAGCCATGACGTCGGAATGGTCGCCGAAAATGTTCAGCGCATGGGTGGCCAGCGTACGTGCGCTCACATGGAATACGCTGGGAAGGCGCTCAGCGGCGATCTTGTACATGTTCGGAATCATGAGCAGAAGGCCCTGGCTGGCCGTGTAGGTTGAGGTCAAGGCGCCAGCTGCAAGCGAGCCGTGCACGGCACCGGCCGCGCCGCCCTCGGATTGCATTTCGCACACCTTCACCGTGGTACCGAAGATGTTCTTCTTGCCATTTGCCGCCCACTGGTCGACATAATCGGCCATCGGGCTGGAAGGGGTGATGGGATATATGCCCGCCACCTCAGTGAATGCATAGGAAACATACGCAGCTGCATTGTTTCCATCCATGGATTTGAATTCTCTGCCCATACTCTCTCCTTACGGAATCCCCGCCGTGTTGACGACCCCCGAACTATCTAACCCGCTTTGCGCACTCTGGCCCTGACGCAAATCACAGGTATTTAATGATATTAACAGCACGGCAGCACTTTTCATGGACATATTGGCAAGCGGCTATAATGTGGAGTGAAGGGTCCTGTTCCACCTCTGACCTGCGCCACCCTGAATGTCCTATCCATCGAAAAGGGGACCTGAAATGGCGAAAGCCTCGCTCACACGTCGTAAGTTCCTGGCTGCTAGCGCAACTGCAGCAGCAGCGACGATGAGCGCACTGTTGAGCGGGTGCGGCAGCGGCGGAATCGGCAGCGCGTCGATTGAAACGAGCAATCGCGAAGAGACTTACGATGCAGATGGCACTTCCGAAGCCACTTCCCCCGAAATCGACGCCACGGATCTGGAAATGGTCGAGACGAGCGGCACCATCGCCTATGCGCTCAATCGCAGCAGGGGCGATCTTAATCCCTGGGGGCCCGATGCCCTTACGGCAGCCTGCGTGAACCTTCCCGTGCTAGAAGGACTCTACGAGATAGACCCCATCACGCTCGAGGCCTACCCCGCACTTGCAGCTGGCGCACCTACCGAAATCACCACCAACGTCTTCGATATCCGTCTGCGCGAGTACGCGTTATTCTCCGACGGTTCGCCCGTGACGGCCGATGATGTAGTCGCATCATTCGAACTGGCGTGCAACTCGAAATACGGTGCATTCGCCGAACTGCTTTCCTTCATCGCAGAAATGCAAGCCACCAGCGAAGACATAGTCACCGTCGTGGCGAAGGTGCCCATGAGCGATTTGCTGGAACGGAGACTGGCGTTGGTGAAAGTCGTGCCCGCAGCGACGAAAAGCGCACAGCTTTCCGACGAGGTGCTGGGTACCGGCCCTTGGCGACTCGACTCCATCGACGACGAGCGTGCGGTCTATGCGCGCAACACGTATTACACGGGCTCGCTCCCTGCCCTCGTCGATTCTCTCACCTGCTTCTTCGTTCCCGAATCGCAAGCACGGGCTACCGCTGTCGCGTCTGGAGACGTCCAGGCGATCGAGGATGCATCTTTGATTAGCATTGGCGCATCTGCGGAAGAAGATCAGACCGATGGGGGCGCGGAGGAAACGGAAACGGCCGAAGACGTCAACGGAACCGAGTCCGAAGATGGCGAAGGCGCGTCTGCGGACAGCATAGATCTTTCAAAGCTTGCAGACGTTTCGATTGAAACTGTCGCGGGATTCAATCCTGCGCTTCTGGTATTCAACACGCGCAAAGCGCCCTTCGACGATGTCCGCGTGCGCCAAGCTGTCATGTACGCCATCAACTCGACCGCCATCGCCTCGGACATCTTCGGGGAGAGCGCGCATGAGGCAACCTGTTTCCTGGATGAAGGCAACCCGGATTATCAGAAAGCATCCCTCACATACTCCGCAGACCAGGACAAGGCACGTAGCCTTCTCGAGGCCGCCGGCGTAACCGACCTGTCGTTCGTGCTGGACATCGGCCAGGAACCGTGGATGGAACCGACGGCTGCAAAGATTGCACAGAACCTCGAAGAGATTGACATTGCGGTCGAAGTCCACTCGTTCCCACTTGAAGAGCTTTACCGGAATTACATGGATACAGAAGATGAAGTCCAAGCGTTCAGCGTAGCGCTAACAACCTGCGATCCTACCCTTCTCGGACGCGATGCCGATTTGATCATGCGCTGGTTCTTCTCCAACGACACCTGGATGAAAAAGCGTACGGGCTGGAAAGGCGATGCGGCGCACAAGGAACTAGAGCGGCTGATGACCAAAGCAGCCACAACCGAGGAAAACGAGCGTGACGCCGTTTGGAAGGAAGCTTTCGATCTGGTGGCAGAGCAGGTTCCTCTCTACCCTATCCTTCATTGCGACCGGGCGACGGCCTTCCGCCCCAACCAGCTCGATGGCTTCGAGCCGTCCAGCGCACCCGGCATCTTCATGCTGGACGTCTCCGTCCCTGATAAGAAATAGCACAGACGAATTCATATGCAAAAGCGCCCCTCGGTTGAGGGGCGCTATTCTAACTCGGTTGATTGACGTCCGCTACGCGAGGGCCTTCTTCACGTCGGCGTAGACCTCTTCCGGATCACGGTCGCCGTCGATGCTGACCAACAGTTCGCTTCCGCGATAGTAATCGATCAGCGGAGCCGTAGAGGTGGCATAGACCTCCAAGCGGTTGCGCACCGTGGTCTCGTTGTCGTCGTCGCGCTGGTACATCTCGCCACCGCACTTCGGGCATGCCTCGTCAGCCACGCTGCCGATGTAGCCGCACTCGCGGCACATGCGCCGTGAAGTCAGACGCTTGACGATGACCTCGGGGTCGACGTCGATTAGCAGAGCCGCATCCAGCGGACGGTTCAGCTTGCCAAGCTCGGCATCGAGCGCAACAGCCTGAGCCGACGTGCGGGGGAAGCCGTCCAGAATGAATCCGACATCGGTGTCGGGCTCCTGCAAGCGATCGATGACCAGGCCGATGATGACGTCGTCTGGTACCAGATCGCCGGCATCCATGTACTTCTTTGCTTCCTTGCCAAGCTCCGTACCGGCCTTAACGGC
>CAYOBD010000245.1:242-3592 GCA_964402005.1 uncultured Eggerthellaceae bacterium | reverse complement strand
CGCCGCGCAAGGTCGGCGTTGATCGCTTGCTCGGATACGGAAAGGCCCGCCGGCACGCCCTCTACGATGGCCGTCACCTGCGGCCCATGGCTTTCACCTGCGGTTACATAGCGCATAGGATCACGTCCTCCGTTTTTGCTGCAATTCATATGTGTTCTGGTTCAAATTGTAACGCATGCCGCGCACAGGCGGACCTGCGTGTAAGATGCACACCCGCTGCCCAGAAAAGCGGCAGCCGCAAGAGATGCCCAACTCACTCGAATCCAGCTGCTGCGGCCATGATGGCGAATGCGTCGAACCCGCTGGGAAGCTCGAAATCGTCGAGCGCCTTCTCCATGTCGCGCAGCGTCTCAACCGCCTGTCCGACCAGCATGCCCGCACCGTCGAAAGCACGGCAACCTGCCGCCCGGGCATCATGCACAAGAGCGGTTTCCCCATGGCCGTATACAACATCGAGCACAACCTGGTTTTCATGCAGAAGAGCCGTGTCGAACGGAGCCGGATCGGCTGGCTTCATGCCGAGTGGCGTTGCATCGATGATGATATCTGCAGCATCTATCGCTCCAGCGGCCTCCTCATACGACAACGCTTCCATACGCCCGGAAACCGAAGCATTGCTTCCGCAACTCGCAAGCGCCTTGGCATAGCGAGCCAACGCATCAGCCGCTTTTTCCGCACTTCGGCTGAGTAGCGCGATGCTTGCCGCCCCTGCGCACGCACAAGCATGCATGATGGAAACAGCTGTCGGGCCTGTACCGCAAATTACCGCCCGGGCATTTCGAACCCGTGCGCCGCATCGCTCCAGATACGACACGCACCCTGCTCCGTCGGTGTTGTCGGCGAACACGCGACCGGCCGCATCAGTGTTGTCGGCGAACACGCGCCCGGCTGCATCGACGTCGGCAGACGCGCGCCCAATCCTATCCCGGATAAGCACGTTGGCACCGCCGGCGATTTGCGCGGCTGCACTCGGTGCGTCGGCGATTGCAAGCGCAAGCGGCTTGTATGGCATGGTGACATTCAGCACCCGCCAATCCCCCTGCTCCAGGAAAGCACGCGCCTCATCAGCCGTGGCGCAATCCGCAAGCTCGTATTCCCAATCGAGCCCGCACGCTTGATAGACCGCGTTATGCATCGCCGGCGACTTCGAATGCCCCACCGGATGTCCGAGGACAAAGGCGCGTTCGGTCATTTCAGCCTTCCTTCCCATCAGGAAAAACGAACCGAAGAGGAGCGTCCTCTCCGGTTCGTTTGCAACGCTACGCAGATATTGTTGACGGCATCCCGTCTTCATCCGCTCGTACTCGGCGTGCTCCTCGCAGCCGTAATCCGTGCATCTTCGTCTTACTGCCCAGTAGCCAATGCGATGTTGGCGGCATGCTCCTCATCGGTCACCGCGAAGTAATGCTGCACGACACCGTCGCTGTCAGGCGCAATGTAGAAGAAGTAGTAGTCGGTCTGATCAGGCGAGCACGCAGCCTCCAAGCAGCTCAAACTCGGCGAGCAGATGGGCGTTGGCGGCAGGCCAGCGTTCGTGTAGGTGTTGTACGGATCATCGCCCTCGAGCTCCTCGGGCGTCGGCTCGCGACCGAGCACGTATGCCAACGTGGCATCCGACTGCAGGTTCCACCCATAGGCCATGCGGTTGTAGAACACCGACGACACGGTGCCGCGATAGCTCTCGTCGGTTTCGCGCTCGATAATGGAAGCCAGCTTCACCACATCGTAGTGCGAAAGCCCTTGCGATTCGGCATACGAGTAATCCAGACCGCTCGTCTCCGTGCGGAACTGATCGAGCATCGAGCGGATAAGCGAGTCTGCGGTCGAATTCTCATCATAAGGATAGCTCTTCGGGAACAGGTAGCCTTCGAGCGAGTTCGTGCCGGCATCTGCCAGGAAGTCGTAATCGCCTGCATACACGCTCGCATCGCTCGCCGCATTCACGAATTCCTCTGACGAAATGCGGCCGCCCGTTGCCTCGGAGACGATGTCGGCAATCTGCTTTAATGTCGACCCTTCGGGAATCGTGAACGTCTCCCCTACGATAGGCACGCGCAGCGCAACGATGAGTTCATCTACGGACATGCCGCCGGTCAACGTGTATACGCCGGGTTGCAGCTGAGCGTTGTCGCCAAGCGCCGCCATGCGGTCCGTGAACTCGCTCGTGCTGGCAATCAGGCCGGCATCGAGCAGCGTTTTGGCGACCGACTTGGGACCTTCGCCTTCTAGTACGGTCACCTGAACTTCGGTGCCTTCAGGCAGCAGCTCGACCTGAGAGCAGCTACGCAGCTGCGAATTCAGGAAGAGAACGACCGCGATAACGGCAGCAATAATGACAACGATGCCGACAAGGGCCGGAATCGGGCTGCGTTTGGGCTTGATGGCGCTCACATCGTACGTGCGGAAGGCCTTATCGCCTTTCGCATGCGCGGCGCGGGCTGCATGGTTGGGGTTTTCCGAGTATGTAATCTTGCGAACCATAGGATTCCCTTTACTGTTTCGGCGCAGCGGTCGGGGCCACTTGCGCATTCCGTGCTGCAGAAGTCTGTCGTTCCGCGGCGGTATCTTGCACTGCACGCCGGGCATCGAGCCAAGCCTGCAGGAATAAACTCGCAGCTATCATATCCACTTTGCCACGCATATCTTTCTCGCTCAATCCCGATTCACGCAAACTCCGTTTAGCTTCGATTGAGCTAAGCCGTTCATCAGCGTATTCAAGCGGAATACCGCACGATTCCGATACGCTTTGAGCAACCATGCGCACATGCGCGGCTTGCGGACCCTCCTCGCCCGCTAGCGTGCAGGGCAGCCCGCACAGCAACAAATCGGGCTCCCAATCCTCCAGGACGGTGCGGAACGAACGTGCGCCAGCGCGCACTTCTTGGGCCGGTAGCACGCATACGGGCGAAGCAACGCGCTCAGCCGGATCGCTCACCGCGATCCCCACGCGTACATCGCCTATGTCAAGCGCCATTATCCGCATAGCGGCATTGTACGTGAAAAGAGGCGGAATGGGTCAGAGGGAAACCCCATTGTCGCTGCCGAGCTGGATACGCCGCCCTCCCTTATCCGATGGTGCTGGCGCCGTAGTTCGTCTTGTCCTTCAGCACGACGTCGTGCGCGCCGCCCTCGACGATGCTCGTGGAGCTGACCACCGTAAGCTTCGCCTTCTCCTGAAGCTCGGGAATCGTAAGCGCACCGCAGTTGCACATAGTCGAGCGCACTTTGGCCAACGTGACGGCCACGTTGTCCTTCAACGGACCGGCGTAGGGCACGTAGCTGTCCACGCCCTCTTCGAACGACATCGATTTCTTGTCGCCGCCCAGATCATAGCGCTGCCAGTTGCGCGC
>CAYOBD010000245.1:0-232 GCA_964402005.1 uncultured Eggerthellaceae bacterium | reverse complement strand
GCCCCAGTATTCCTTCCTATAGGAGCCGTTCACCTGCACGCGGTTGCTCGGCGCCTCGTCGAAGCGGGCGAAGTAGCGGCCCAGCATGAGGAAGTCTGCGCCCATGGACAGCGCGAGTGTGATGTGATGGTCGTACACGATGCCGCCATCCGAGCACAGGGGGATGTACACGCCCGTCTCCTTGAAATAGGCGTCACGTGCTTTGGCAACCTCGATCGTGGCCGTTGCCTGG
>CAYOBD010000244.1:0-3618 GCA_964402005.1 uncultured Eggerthellaceae bacterium | reverse complement strand
TGGGTTCAGTCAGACTTCATCTGGACGGTCGAACCCAAATGCGTTGCATTGGTTGTGTGTACGCGTGTTGGTGCCGGGATACACCGACGCGTTTATGCAAGGAGAGGAAGCAATGAGGACAAGGAGGTTTGTATGCTTACGAAGCGGCAGAATATGTTGGAAGTCGTGCGCAACGGCAATCCGGATCGGTTCGTAAAGCAGTACGAGGCGCTTCAGTTCGTGATGAACACCCCGTACGCTATACAGTATCCGCTGATGCCGGACAAGCCGGGCGATCCGGCGGTGCAATGCGCCTGGGGCTACTGGAACGCGTGGGACGCGGGCCAGCCAGGTGCGTTTCCGCTGCATGATGCCGAGCATTTGGTGTGTCCTGACATCGCGGAGTGGCGGCAGTACGTGAAAGCGCCGGCAATCGACTACACCGAAGAGGACTGGCAGCCCGCCATCCAGGCTGCTGCCGAGATCGACCGCAACGAGTACTTCGTGACGGCGTTCGTGGCACCCGGTCTTTTCGAGATGGTCCATTACCTGTGCGAGATCCAAGCGGCGCTCATCGCGTTCTACGAGGAGCCCGAGGCCGTACACGAGCTCATCGAGTATGCGGCAGATTGGGAGATGAAGTGGGCCGAGCAAATCTGCACGTACCTGAAGCCGGACTGCCTCTTCCATCACGACGACTGGGGCACGCAGAAATCCACGTTCATTTCGCCCGAGATGTTCCGCGAGTTCTTCCTCGAGCCCTACCAGCGCATTTACAAGTACTATCACGAGCATGGCGTCGAGCTGATCATCCATCACAACGACAGCTACAGCGCAACGCTCGTGCCCACGATGATCGATATGGGCATCGATGTGTGGCAGGGCTGCATGTCCACGAACAACCTGCCCGAGCTGGTGAAGAAGTACGGCGACAAGATCACGTTCATGGGCGGCATCGACAACGGCAAGGTCGACAAGCCTGATTGCACGCAGGAGCTCATCGCGCAAGAGACCGATCAGCTGTGCCGCGACTGCGGCAAGCTCGGCTTCATTCCGGCCGAGACGCACGGCCTGAACTTCTCGGTGTTCCCGGGCGTGTACGACATGGCCGACGTGGAGATCGACAAGATGACGGCGGAGATGTTTGCATAACAGGTTTTGTGTGGGTTGCAGGACCTAAGGGGCGGGCTCCTCGAAGGCGCCCGCCCCCTTTTTACATGCCCTGGGCGGAATGCAAGCCTCCGCGCCCTGTCTCACTGGAAGATGGCTGTCGTTTCGGCTCAGACCGGTTTATTTCAGCGCGTTTCCAACTAGTATCCGTGCGCCGATCCTCGGGTTTTCACCGATTCGCCTCACGATTGACAATTTTTTGGAGTATAGAGACATGCGTAAGGCTTCAGATTGCAAAATTCCAGGTGAACAAGTCGCCTTCGAAAGGGCTAATTTTACTTCTTGATGTTGGCGACAGCATTTTCCAGGTGGCTTAAAAATGAGCGGACGAGTTATGTCTCTATATTCGGAAAAATTGTCAATCGGGAGGCGAATCGGTGAAAACTAGGCTCTTTGACGCGGGCACGAAATCTAATTCTAACCGAACTACGAAAAGGTAAGCATTGCATTATCGCCCAAACGGACGATTCGATGTAGCGGTGGGGCCTAACTCCGCAGTTGCAGCCTATGTCTTATTGCTCAGGTGAATGATTCGACATGACGGTGATGCCAGGCGCCGCTGTCGCATCCTATGCGAGCGTTTCGTTTAGGAGTGCGTCGATGCCGGCGTTCATCAAGATGCCGCGCTCGACGATTTTGGGGCGCATCCATGGTTCGCCGTAGTTGACGCATGCGTACGTGGCCTGCGGATTCGTGTAAACGCGGTTCCAGAATGCCCATTGCTCTTCGAGGGTGGGGAAGCGGTATACTCGATTATGGGAGCGCCCCTTAAATGGGGTTGAGGCGGCGATGTATGCACGATGGGTGGGTTTTCTTGATGGATGATGCCAAAAGGGCCGAGCTGGAGAGGCAGCTGGCAGAATTGCCCCTGGTGGAGTACGCATTTTTCCGCACGGAGGACGTCGAATTCAGCGAGCGCGTTCGCGCGGTGTGCCGCACGGAATGCCCCCAGTATGCAACGACCTGGGCATGCCCACCTGCGGTTGGAACTGTTGGCGAGTGCCGCGCGCGTTGCCAGCGATTCAGCGACGCGTTCGTATTCACGACCGTCGCCGAAGTGCCCAGCATCGACGATTTCGAGGTATGCCTCGCCATGCGCGGGCCGCACGAGGAGATAACGCGTCAGGTGCGCGATGTGTTTCGTGAGTTGTATGGCGACTGCCTGGTCCTTTCGACCGAATCATGCGAGCTCTGCGAGCAGTGCTCCTATCTGCGGGGCGAGCCGTGCCGTCATCCCGATCGCATGCTCCCGTGCGTCGAGAGCCACGGCATCACGGTAACCGCGCTTGCCGAACAGGCGGGCATGTCGTACTTCTACGACAGCACGACCGTCGTTTGGTTCTCGGTTGTGTTCTTCAACAGCTAAGTGGCGCAGGATTGCAGCAGGAATGAGCTTTATGCGGCGGTGGGCCTGATCCCGTTATCACGTGCGCGCCGACAGTCTGAGCGATAGCTCCAGGAAGAAGCGTTCGTCGACGTTGTTGAAATCGATGCCCGTGAGTTCCTCGATGCGACGGATGCGATGGGCGAGTGAATTGCGGTGCAGTCCCAGCTCGGCGGCAGCGCGCACATGGTTGCGCTCATTTGCCAGATAGACCTTCAGCGTGCGCATGAGCTCGCTGTGCGTTTCCGCATCGTAGCGCGCCAAAACGGCAAGCGCCGGATGCACCAGATCTGCGGCCGGCATGGCGTGATCGAGCCCTTCGAGCATATACGGCAACGCGCAATCGCGAGCCTCGACTACCGCGCAGCGCTCCGAAAGCCCATCGCGGACGAAGTCCATCAAATCGTGATGCAATCGAAGTTTTCCAAGGTCATCGAACGGAAGCGAAATGACTGCCGCAAATGTGCGCCGCGCGGCATCTCCGAGCACCTTGCGGACGAGCTTTTCGCAATCCCCGGATGCAGCGAGTACATAAGCCCCTTCGCTGCGAGCGAACGGAACGCACGGCACGCCGGCGAGCTCGAACCGCTCGACGATGTTTCGCGCATAGTTATCGGGATCTTGCATCGGGGACCATACGGCAGCAAGCTGCCAAGGCGCGGCTACTCCCGTATCGAGCTCATGCAGCAGATGCGCTTCGATTTCCTTCCCGTCGATCAGGTCGGACAGAATCGCCCCTACGGCACGCGGCGAGGCGCCATGCAGACCGAGTATGCCCGAGGATTCGATTACCCGGCAAAGCAGGCGCATGTTCTCTACATGGCTGCGCAAGATGGGGGTCGCGTATTCCCAAACGGCGATGCCGCCCGCGCGTGCGATGTTATCGGCGTCGAACGCATCCTGTTCTCGGTCGATTTCCCGCTCGTGCCCAACGAAGGTGCCCGCGCATTCCTAGAAAACGCCGACATCATGCCGGCCGTGCTCGAGCTCATCGCCCACGGCAATTCCGAGAGGCTGCTGAATATGACAGCGTCCTGAGTGCGATAGCCCTTCGAGAGTTGCCGCATTCAGGTGGCGGGCCTTGC
>CAYOBD010000243.1:0-3623 GCA_964402005.1 uncultured Eggerthellaceae bacterium | reverse complement strand
TTGCGGATCGAGCAGGCGGCAATGCTCGTCGCGCTCCTCTGGAACCGACCAGTAGAAATAGAAGTTGCTCTTAACCACCTCGGCATCATGCTCTTTCGCCAGGCTATAGTGAGTTTCGAGCATATCGGGCTCAATAAAGTCATCGGATTCCAATATGCCCAGATATTCACCCCGCGCGGCATCGAAGCCGACGTTCATGCTGTTGCCGTAACCCGTATTGGGCTTATCGATGATGCGGATGCGCTTATCTTCGGCGGCAAGCCGTTCGAGCACTGCAAGCGTTCCATCGGTGGATCCGTCGTTCACGCAGATGATCTCGATATCCACAAGCGTTTGCCCCATCGCGCTGCGAACGCACTGCTCGACATAACGCTCCACATTGCAGCAAGGAATAACCATCGAAACCTTAGGATCCATTCCCACTCCCATCGTTTACGGCCTTTAGCATTATAAACTGCCCGCAAGCGCATGAGATGCGCGCCGAACTGTGCACAAGATGCCTCGATAAGACATCATGCGCCGAACAAGGCAGCAATCGACTCATAGAACTCCGGGTTGAACGACGCAAACGAACCGTAACGGGCCGGAGACAACAGGCTCCAGTAATTGAGGAGTTCACCCCCCAGTACCAGTACAGCGAATACCACTGCCACCCACACGTAAGCGCGTGATCCAGTGTTCTTTTCAAAGGATGCGAGCCATACGCACAATGCGGGTATTAGGACTGCCCAGCAGAAGTCGGAAAAGTATCGCATCGATATGCTCGCCACTTGCGCGCTGATAACCATCAGGATCACCGCGAAAACGCAGCAAACACCGCACATCGCCAGCAGTCTCTTACCCCTCAGCTCGTTCCTAAAATGCCACAAGCCCAAAATGGCCAAACATGCCGGCGCGAATACGAAGAAACCGCCTAGATACGGTTCGACAGGCACGGTGCTGCGCCATTCGATTTGGTCGAGGAAAGGAAAACTCGCCTTCAAATCGAGGGGCATCAGAATATAGAAAAGCAGGCTGACCCATGCGGTTTGGAAACTGAACCCGCTGTTTTGCGTCATATCGAATCCGGTCAGGTTGTACGCAGCGCCGAAATCGAATGGCGAATCGAAACGGACCCAATTGTGATACATGACCAGTCCAGCAACGATCAAGCACGGGAGCAGCATTGCTGCCGTGTTGCCCATGCCCTTCCGCGAGAAGAACAGCCGATCACGCGTGATCTCATCCCAGAACAGAGGCACCGCAACGAACATTCCCAGAAACAACTGGGGTCTGCAAGCAAGCGTCAACGCCATGAACAGCGAACCCGCTGCGAGCATGCCGGGGCGCAACGAACCACCCTCGCGTCGACTGCACACCCAGAACGTGAGCCCAAGAAACAGGCATGATAACCCCGCAAGGGGCGGCAATGAATAGAACAGCGGATAAAACACCTGGGTCAATATGCCCGATGCCATCGCAAACAGCATGAATGAGAGTATGTACACCCCAAACGATGTCGAGGGAAAATACCTCCTCATGAATTTGAACAGGAACACAGCCATCACGATCGCAAGGAACGCAGCGAAGAAGGACACAGCCCAATCGGTACGAAGGTCAGCGCCCGTTATCAGCTTGAACGGAACGAATGCAACAAGAGCAGGCAGGATGCCGAAATAGCAATAATAATGCCCGTCGTAGAACGCATAGTCCCAATAGTAGGGCTCTCCTGTTTCAGACGCGAGAGCGAAACGCTCATCGGCATCATAGGGGTTCTCCATTTGCGCAAGCCAGTCAGGAACTTCGAGCTCAAGCCATTCCGTGCCATGCAGTATCGAATCTGCATAATAGGCATACTGCTGCCCATCATCGTACGCAGTGTCAGAGAATTTCGTAAAGCCATCGCTATCGAAAAAGTATTCATCGAGGTGCATCGAAATCGCATGGAAGGTGAGCGCATGCAGAGCCACAACGATGGCAATGATGCCGATCTTTATCGGTGTCGCTTCAACTCTGCCGCCCAATTCCTTCAGCTTTCTTATCGATTGCCCGGGATTGCCCGGCCCGCCTTGACTTCTCCGGCAGAACATCCATTATCGTCGCAGCCATAAAACCTAGGGCTTTTAACCATCCGAATCCTTCTGTCCCATCTTCAAAGGACTCAGTACAACAAGCGCCAGCAGGCACAGGACAAACGCAATATGCACAGCACCCATCACGACAGGCGACAACCACCCAATCGACTCAATGGCCACATCCGTCCACGGAATCAGCCTGAACTCAACTGCGTGCAACTCGAGCACGAGCAGGGAATTCACTCCGACAAACGCAAGAAAGCCCCCTATGCGGCGCATGTGCCTTCCTATGAACCTGCATGCCTGCATCACGCACCACGAAGCTGCAACTGCCATAATCGCACCGATTACGAATGAGGCACCGAACCAGAGATTTCCTATGGAGAAAGCGACATCGAAAACGAGCGATACAACCCAGATTGCAAGGCACGTAACAGTAAGCGGAATAGGCGCCCTTTCCGCCAAGTCTAGTCTCCTCAGGGTGTAGCCGATATGGATAAAGAACATCGCTATCACCGATTGCCAGAATGCGAATGGTAGCGCGACGCACTCTGCCGCTTTGCTAGCACTCCAGGCTAGAAAAGCGAACAGCACCACCTGAACAACCATATGCACGTTAAATCGTTGCAGAAATCCGAGCATTGCATTGTAGAGTATGCGGGAAATGAAAAGAGCCATTAAAAACCAAGGTATGCCAATCGGGTATATCCCCATCGGAAGACTCGCACCACCGGATGCGAATACGATACCTGCAAAGAATTGCAGCACAGTCTCTTCATTCAACCACCCTCTCGTTAGCCAGTACATTGCGATGATCATCGCCAATACGATATAGGGCAGCAAAAGTTGTTTCGCGGACTTTTTAATGACTTCCGCACCGGACTTCACGCGAAACGTGTATCCGGAGAGTATGAAAAACAAAGGGACATGGAATGAATAGACGAATGTATGCGCGGGCATTCCGCCGTAATATGTATGTCCCAGAACCACTGCTAGCATCGCCACTCCTTTGGCGATGTCAATCCACAGCACCCTATTCTCGGACACATTTCCTCCGTAATCGTTCACAAACAGACCGTACAATTCTACCAGTAGATATCATTGCGTGCTATTTCTTCTAACGCAGCATCAACACAGTTCAGATTTGCCGTTGCTTGCCGACAAATCGGGAGTCATCTGGCGCAGAGCAAAAAGAAAGCGCCCCTGCGGGCGCTGCGGCGGCGAAGAGAAAGCGCCCCCTGCGAGCGCGGCAACCTACCCTCCCGCAGCCTTGCGCTGCAGTACTCTCGGCGATGAGGGGCTTAACTTCCGAGTTCGGAACGGGATCGGGTGATCCCCCTCTCCATGGCCGCGCTCGCGGGAGGCGCTCCCGCAGGCGCAATGTATGCGCCCGGCAGGGCCCGCGTCCCCGCGCGACCCTGGCGGCTGCATGGCGCTCCATCGGCGACCGCGCATGCGCACGGCGTGCGGCGGCATGGGTAAGAGAAGAGCTCGGGCGATTAGTAGCGCTCGGCTGAGGCGGTCGCCCGCCTTGCACCTGCGCCCTATCAACCTGGTGTTCTGCCAGGG
>CAYOBD010000242.1:0-3695 GCA_964402005.1 uncultured Eggerthellaceae bacterium | reverse complement strand
AAGATAGCTGGCAGAAGCACGAAGCCGCTCCATCGGGGCGGATTCGTTTATGGATTGCGGCGTGCGGCAGAAAGCTCAACGAAGCGTCATGCGCCGATCTTGCTAGATGTTCGAGTATGTCAGACTCCATTGGCGCATCCTTGTTTCGTTCGAAGGTTGCGTTAGAATTCCTCGTTGCCCAAGGAGTTCGCTAGGAATACGTTTCAGCGGGAGGTGCGTTAAGTGGCAGGTAAGCTCAAGATATACAGCGGATACGACCGATTGCCGGATGGGCTGGCAGATGGCCCGCTGCTCGATGGATGCCTGATTCTTGAGGGTGGTGGTTGGCGTTGCCTGTACACGCAGGGTGTGCTTGATGCGCTGTTGCAGGCGGGCGTGCGGATGCAGACGGTTGTGGGCGTATCTGCAGGTGCCATGTCGAGCCTCGCTTACGCATCGGGTCAGATAGGAAAATCGGCACGCATCAATCTGAAGTATCGGCACGATCCCGACTATTGCGGGTTAGGTGCATTCCGCCGCGACCATGGCGTCACAGGTTTTAAGTATTTCTTCGAACACATCCTACCCGAGATGGGCTATGACTGGAATCGCATCCCTGCCGGCATGCGTTTGGTGGCGGTGACGACGAACTGCAACACCGGCTTTGCCGAATATGTGGAATACGGATCCGGCGATTTCGAGCGCGCGGTGGCAGCTTCGGCAACGGTGCCGTACGTCTCGCAGCCGGTCGATGTGGGCGGACAGCCCTGTTTGGATGGCGGATGCGCAGTGCGCCTGCCGTTCAAGTGGGCTCTCGAGCAGGGATATAAGCGCATCATCGTGGTGCGCACGCGCGATCGCGGCTATCGGAAGCAGGTGGGACAGGGGCGTCTCGCGACTGCCGTGCGCTACGGCCGCTACCCCGAGCTGCAGCGGACACTCGATGCCTCTTCGGCGCGCTACAACGCGAGCATCGAACTCTTGGATAGGTATGAGTCTGCGCGCCGTATCTTCGTCCAAGCACCGGAGGAGCCTGTGGAAGTGGCTCGTTTCGAGGGCGATATGGAAAAGCTCGGCGCTTTGTATTGGACCGGCTATCGCGAGATGGCCGAACACCTGGACGATTTGGCGGATTATCTCGAGCTTTAGGATGAGCAACAAATATGCTCCATCGCTCCTCTTGAGCTCTTGTATGCAACGCCTTTCATATTACCAATGCGAGCATGTGCCAGCGATGACGCAGGGCGGGATAGGGCGCATGTGTGTAGAATAGTATTGCATCAGTCAGAATAAGTCTTTCAGCGCAGATGGGAGCCAAGCTGTGGCGCGGTGGCATAGGGAAATCGCAAAGAATTACATCAACGCTGGGATTGCAGCCCGAGAGCTGGCGAGGGCTCAAGCTCTGCGCAGCATGAAGCGGAAGAGAAAGCTTGTTTTGCTCCATTCAAACGACTTGCACGGTGACTTCATGGCTGACGAAGTCGATTCCGAACTGGTTGGCGGCGTATCGATGCTTTCCGGCTACCTGGAAAAAGTCCGGCACGAAGAAGAAAGCGTCATATATGCGATCGCGGGCGACATGTTTCGCGGATCGCTCATCGATTCGGAATATCGCGGGCTTTCCACCATCCAGATCATGAACATGCTTGCACCCGACGTGGCAACCGTCGGTAACCATGAAGTCGATTATGGCGTGGGTCATATGCTGTTCCTTGAGAAATGCGCCGATTTTCCTATCGTTTGCGCCAATCTGCGCATCAGCACGAATTACATGCGTTTGTTCGACCCGTTCCGTATTGTCGAGGTCGGGGGCATAAGGATTCTATTCATCGGTGTAGTTACCGAGGCGATACTGGCGAAATGCCGAACCGTCGGATATGTCGGTTCATTCGTCGCGGCGGATGATCCCGTGCGTGAAATCGGTCGCATCTGCAATGCATACAACGGGCCCGACATCGACCTGACGGTGCTGCTCACCCACATCGGGTTTGAAGCAGATAAGGAGCTGGCTGCGCAGCTCGACCCGGCCTGGGGGATCGATTTCATCATCGGCGGGCACTCGCACACGCTGCTCGACGAACCGGTTGTGGTAAACGGTATCCCTATCGTTCAAGTGGGCGTGGGCACCAGCCACATAGGACGCTTCGATATCGTGTTCGACACGGTATTCAATCGCATCGACTCCTACACCTGGACGGCCGTGCCCATCGATTCTGCGCATTGTCCCATTGACCAGGACCTGGAAGAATGCATTCTGGAATGCAAGAAGGCAACCGATGAGAAGTACGGGCAGGTGCTTGCCCGGTTCGAGCGCCGTCTCACGCATCCTGTGCGCGAGCGCGAGACCGAGATAGGCGATCTGTTCAGCGATATGCTGCGCGACGCATTGGGCACGGATGTGTTCTTGGTGGCATCGGGCAGCATTCGCGGAGAAGAGTTGGGGCCGATCGTCACTAAAGGCGACTTGGTCGCATGCCTTCCCTTCGACGATGCGGCGCACGTCGTGTATATGACGGGCGCCCAACTGAAACATGCGTTGCTCCATATGCTTCGAGATCAAACCCTTTCGGACGGCCATGCCGAGTTCTTCCAGGTATCGCACGGGCTGGAAATCGAGTACGACCAAGCTTCGCATTCATTTATCCGTTTCGACTTCGAGGGCGAACCCGTGGAAGACGGCCGATTGTTCTCGGTGGGCATGCAGCATTTTTTCTACGACAACCTGGGCGATTCGTTCGATTTGACGCTCGACGATCTGAAGCAGAACCGCCCCTGCCGCATGGTGGCCACATCGTGCACGGACATCATCGAAGAGGCCCTGCTTACGGGCGAGTATGTGGATGCTCCAGGCAAAGGCCGCATCGTGTTGCATTTAGCGGATCCTCGTTGATGCTCGTAGTGCTCTCGAGACGGGGAGCAGAGAACTCTCATCGGTCACGCTTTGGCGTTCTTCTGGAAATCGGGTTCAAACCTTAAGGACCCATGTTCTCCCCATGCGATTCGGGGCTCGTTGCGCTGTTCGCTTACAGGATTTCGCCTTGCAGCGAGAAGGTGACCACTTGCCAGGGGATGTGCTTGCCGCTTGCCTCGAGGGCTTGGTGTGCGAAATACTCGAGCCCGCCGCAACAGGGCACCTCCATACGGCACACCGTGATGCTTGCAACATCGTTGTCGCGGATGATTTCGGTCAGCTTCTCCGTGTAGTCGACGCTGTCGAGCTTCGGACAGCCGACGAGCACCATGCGATTGCGGATGAAATCGCGATGGAAGCTTGCATACGAAAACGCCGTGCAGTCGGCGGCGATGAGCAGGTCCGCACCGTCGAAGTACGGCGCATGCGTGGGTGCGAGCTTGATTTGCACGGGCCAGTTGCGCAGCTCGGACGGAGTCGATGCGATTCCCGAAGTTTCCGCTTCCCTGCGCTCGCGCGCCTCGAGATGCGCGGCGACCGCATCCTCGTTGTAGCTTGCGGCTTCGCGCTCGATAATGGAGATGGCATCGGCGGGGCAGGCTGGCAGGCAATCGCCCAAACCGTCGCAGTAATCATCGCGCACCAGGTGCGCTTTGCCGTCTATCATGGCGATGGCGCCTTCGTGGCATGCGTCTGCGCACAGGCCGCAGCCGGTGCATTTTTCCTCATCGATATGGACGATCTTGCGAATCACCTGGCGGGTGATTGGAGTGTGCTTCTCATCCCCGGAGTAGTTCCACTGGAT
>CAYOBD010000241.1:0-3733 GCA_964402005.1 uncultured Eggerthellaceae bacterium | reverse complement strand
GCGGATAGTGCTGTTCGAACTCATGCTGCACCTGTCCGACGATGCGCCCATCGTGATCGATCAGCACGCTGCGCGCGCTTGTGGTGCCTTCGTCGAGTGAGATGATGTACTTCCCCGCCATGATTTCCTCCCTGGTCGCCTGCACATGTGGACCCGCCCGGCGATTGCCGCTGCGATGCCCGCCGCCTGCATATGCGGCCTCAGGCGATCGCCGCTGCAATGCCCGCCGTTGATTGAAGCTTCTTCCATTATATGCGCTGCGCGGCAAGTCATCGCAGGCATTGGCGCTGATTACCGAATGATTAGCGGGCAAGACAGAAACAACGGAGGGCGCAACAGCGCCCTCCGTTCTTGTTATTACCTAGCTGACGTTCAGCCGATTGGCATTACTTAGCGCTGAGAGCGACCATCTCACCGTGGACAGAACCCTCCGTCCCCGTTGTCATCGGGAGCGACCATCTCACCGTGGACAGTACCCTCCGTCCCCGTTGTCTGGCTGACGTTCAGCCGATTGGCATTGCTTAGCGCTGGGAGCGACCGTCTCACCGTGCTGCAGGTTGCCCGTCGGGCTCAAGCGCCCCCTCTTGCGCTGCAGATGCAACGGCTTGCTGCGATGGCTGAGCCTTAGCAGAAGCAGACGAAGAATCTGAGGGGCCGCCATCAGCGGGCTTCTGGGACTCGGACGGCTTGTTCGCAATCTCGTTGATTTCATCGAGTCCGCGATTGAGCAAGACCATGATGATTATCCAAACGACAACAGTTAAAACAAGGTCCTTGATAACGTTGAGATACGCTTGATCTCCAAACGAGAAAAGCCAGGCGCCGTCCAATACAACGCACAACACGAACACGACCAAAAATGCCGGACGGCTTAGCATGAATACGGCAAGAGAAATGGGGTTGACGACATTTCCGATCTGGACCTCATCTTTTCGATTAACAAGCGCCAACACCGCACCTTCTGCAGCGCCCCAGGCAACATGCCCGCCAAAAGCGGCAAGTCCCAGCTCAAAAATCCCCGAGTACATGGAATCAACGCCGCGCATGGCATTGAGCAGCATATCAGCGACGCTGGAGAAGAAGAGGAAGCCTGCACCCACGGCGGCTCCGATAAGCATCCCGTTCAAGATGTAGTTATGCCCGCGTTTGCCACGCAAGCTGAGCACTATGACGATAACGATAACCTTCGACGTTTCCATGACGAAACCCGCTAATATTTTTAGCATCATGGCGCCGATGACGGATGAGCCTGGATTGGAATTCGCCACTTGCAATAGGGAACCCGGCATGAAGCTTACAACGATCAGTGCCGTTATGCCCCCTATGAGGAACACCGCTACGGTCCCCGCCAAAGAAATGTTTCTGGGTATGTTGGTTTCGAAGAAGAATATCATGATAGAGAACGGAACGATCATCGCCCCTATGAACCCGTTGCCAAGCGCACCTGTGACCCCATCACCGAACTGCTGCTCGCCATCACTCGCTTGAGAAATGATTGCCGCAAGCGCATCTGCAAAGCAAAGCAGAACCGTTACCACGAGCAGCACAAGCAGCACGCGCGACCACACCCACGGGCGAGGCCAATCAGATGACACTTTCTTTATATCGGGGGTCGTCGTCGAAGTGCCGCATATGAAAAGCTCTTCGGCCTCTTCTCTGCTGTGATGCTTGAATACGCCAGTGAAGAACTCCCTGAATTTGAGCTTGGCATGACCCGCGCCACCCGTAACCTCGTAGAGCTTATCTGCAGCAGCGCCCGTCGCCTCATAGAGCTTGCCAGCCGCAGTGCCTATCGCTTGGCTCACGTTGCTCGCGTTCGCCTGAGGCTCGGCAGGCTGCCCTATCTTTTGCCCGCAGCCATTGCAATATGTCGCGCCGTCGGGGTTACTCAGCCCGCACTTATCGCAATACAAAGTTAGCTCCCTTCTCGTTTGCCCGCCAATCCCGCCGGGTATGTCCGACAAAACCCTCGTCAAGCTATATACCCAGTATATTTATCTTTTGAGTGTATCAAAGAGGGGTTTGTTTTTCTAGAATGAAGATAGGGAACGCTCGAGAGTGCGGGCGAGATGACGATTGCGGGGCAATAGCGGCAAAAAGATGCCGCCCGAGGTTGACTCGAGCGGCATCGGCTTGCGCGACATCCAGCTATTAGACGATGCTCAACTACTCGATGATGTCCGCCTGTTCAACGACGACCTGCTCAACAGCGTCCACCTGCTCGGCGACATCAACCCGCTCGATGGCATCCATTTGCTCGACGGCGACCTGCTCGGCAACGTCAGCCGACTCGATAGCGTCCACCTGCTCGGCATCATCAGCCGGCTCGGCGGCTTTTGCACCAAACGGCGCACCATCGTCATCGGAAGCTGCATCTTTATGCTCGCACCACTCGGCATAGGCCTTCAGCTCGGGTTCGCAGATGGCCATGGCAACGGTTGCGACCGCCAGATCGTCCAACAGGCCCAGAAGCGGCACGGTGTCGGCAATGATGTCCTTCTGCTTCACCAGGTAGATGAACGAGCTCACAAGCGAGATGATCACCTTCGGCGACACATCGGTGTACTCGCGCGTCACATAGCTCTTAACCATGGAGGCCATGAGCGGCACGTTCTGAAACGCCGTACCCACCGTATCCGGAAGGCTCTTCAGCTTCTCCTTCAGACTGTCCAGCAGGCCTTCCATCTTCTCGGGATCTTCGACGAATCCTTTCGCCTTATCCACTCCGTCGCTGATAACTCCGCGCGCCCACTCGGCACTGAAACCCTCTGCCATGATGCCACTCCTTTCGCAATCCGCCACGTGTTTAAATGACTTTTCCATTGTAGCGCCCGACAACCCGCCACGGCATCGGCATCGCCAGCCGCAGACGCCCCAATTCTCCGTCACGACAACCCGTCACAGCATCAGCATTGCCGACCGCAGGCGCCCCAATCTGCCGCCGAACGGAACGCCCATCCGGGATAGATGACCCACGCTATCCAACGGGCGTTTCCGACGATGCATCACATGCTAGAATGCAGGTGTCTTTTATGCAGACGATGGGGAAAGGAGTTGCACGATGTTCTCTGGAAAAGGAATGATCAAGTTCGTCCTCGCACTTGCCTGCGTAGCCATGTTCTGCGCAGTGCTGGGCGCCTGCTCGGGCGGCGGATCGGGGTTCGCCGGAACCTGGAAGATCTACGAGGCGAACGTAAACGGCACAACTGTGACCTACGATCAGGCCGATGACGCAACGAAGGCCCTGATGGACGGCACGACCGTCGTCATAACGGACGACGGCAAGTTCCTCGTCGATGATGATGGCAACAAGCTCGAAGGCACCTGGGAGAAGGACAGCGACAAGTCGGCGCACGCGACGATCAACACCAACACATTCGTGTTGACGCTCGACGGCGACAAGCTGACAATCGTCAATTCGGGCGGCCAATCCATGGTGCTAACCCAACGCAAGTAGCTCAGCTCGACATATTCCCGATAGCGCCGAACCTCCAAAGGTTTCGATGCTATCGGGAAGGTAAGCGGCGCGATGCACTGCCACGCGCCGCTCGATTCTAGCCCGTGGTCTTCTCTTCCTCAACATTCCTGTTCGCATTCCTGCCCATCACGCTGGCGGTGTACTTCGCCGTGCCGGTGCGGGCGTTCCGCAACACGTGGCTGCTGGCCGCGAGCCTGTTCTTCTACGCCTGGGGCGAGCCGGTCTACGTCTTCCTCATGGCGGCGTCGATACTGG
>CAYOBD010000240.1:0-3743 GCA_964402005.1 uncultured Eggerthellaceae bacterium | reverse complement strand
GCCAGTGGCGCGTTTGTAGGCCGACGGTCTGAGCGCGTAAGCGCGAAGACGTTGATTTCCGCGTAGCGGAAATCGTGATTCCCCAATACTCCACCATCTAACGAAAGAAGACCCTTCGGGCTCTTCTTTCGTTAATAGCATTTCAAGTCGCTTCTACACGGGATTGTCAATCAAATAGAAAAGAAATGTTAACAAATTCGGCATCATTGGGACAAGTGCAGTTTTCAGGCGTAATAATATATCAGTGATTACCTAGTACAATGAGGGGGATTATCATCGCTGCTGCGAAAACATCCGCGAAGAGACGCGCGATCCTAATCTCACAAATTGTGCTTGCCATCGTAGCGTTGGATTGCATTGCCTGGCTGGTTGCCAGGATGGTCAGCTACGGCCAGGCGCAGCAGGTTTACCACGAACTGCAGATGGCGTACGCCGACGATCTGGGCGCGGATTTCAGTCCCAACGAGAACGTCAACTTCGTCGAGCTGAAGCAGCAGTATCCCGACGTGATCGGCTGGCTGAAGATGGACGACCTAGACATAAGCTATCCCATCGTTCAGGCCACCAACAATGACTATTACCTTTACCGCGATGCCACGGACGCGCCGTCCATCGATGGCGCCATCTTCTTGGACTATCGCAACAATTCGTTCTCAGACGATCTCCATTCACTGGTGTACGGGCACAACATGCTGGACGGCAGCATGTTCGGCACCTTGAAGAAGTACACCGACGAGCAGTTTTACCGAGACGGCAAAGGCACGTTCTCCATTTACACACCCACGGGCGCTTACCAGTACAAGATATTCGCCGTGCAAATCGTCGACGGCAACGACGGGGCCTACACGGTGGGGTACAAGACCGCCGCGGTGTACGACGCTTTCGTCAGGAGCCTCAAGGAAGGCTCGATGTACGATACCGATGTGGAGCTGAAGAGCTTGGACCATGTGGTCACATTGAGCACCTGCACCGACACCGACAGACTGATAGTGAGCGGTAAGAGGATACAGGCAGTGGAAAAGAACGCAGCCGGGGCTCGCTCGGCTGTTCGCGCGTAGCCAGCGCAAGGAACGAACGCCAGCCTTATTTGGCCGGCAAGGCACGACCGGGGCTTCGGTAGAGCTCCGAGCGGGGGTGGAACATGAGCAAGAAGAAGGGCATCGCAAAGAAGCTCGCGGCATTCGCAGCGGCAGGGCTGCTGTCGTGCGCTATGACATCGGTTGCATTCGCGGCGGACTCCTTTCCCGTTTCAACGCAGCTGACGCCAGGGTCCACATCTACCGTGGTCGACGGGGATGCCACCAATGTGGACATCAACGTGTTGGACCTCGAAGGCGCTGCTGGCGAAACGGTATTCATTACGGCGGTTGTAAACGGCAGCACGGTTGCCGAGTACATGCCGTACGTTCTTGGGTCTGATCAAGGAGGTGCTGACGGGCAGTTTGCCGACGCCTTCGCCGTCGAGCTGAGCAAGGACAGTCTGAGCGCTCCTCCCTCAATCACGGTCACGGTGTTTGCCAGCCGTGCGGACAAAGCGGGAGCGACTTATTCGGTTAATTGGGTGTATGCAAACCTGGGTGACGGCAAGACCGAGCTCATAGGTTCGTGCACCGACGGCGCCACGTTCACCGCACCTTAAAAGATTCAGGTTGGCAGCAAGGCTTACAAGCTGAAGGGCCAATCTGCCGAGGACGTCTATGCCTACGATTACGAAGCATACGACCCGGCCTCTTCGGTCGAGGGCGTTATACGCTACGTCAACGTGAACCCGAGCGCGGGCGAAGATCCCATGCTCGGCTTCTACACCTCCATACCCGGCTTGCAGCAAGGCGAGTCGCGAACCGTCGCCATTCCGAAGACCGTCGTGGACAACGGCGCCATCTATTCGACGCTGTCTTTCACGACAGAGGTAACGGCGCAGTATCCCGCTAACACGTCGTTCACGATTCCCGTTGTGAAGATGGGCGAATCAACGTCCACCGTTCCGCATGCTGTCATCATCGAGATGACGGCCGGTGGCGAAGTCATCGCAACCGACGGCGTCATGGTCAAGAACACCGTTTTGTACACCGCTCCTACTACTATATATAAGACGCAGTCCACCGAGGAAGGCGGAACTCGGGTCTTCGCTTACACGCTGGCGCAGGGAAATCCGATTACCCTGGCGCCCAACGGCTCTACAGACCCCGAAACGATAACCGTTCAGTACGTGCAACAGAATTTGGAAGATGCCGAGATCGAAGTGACCTTCAACCAGGTCGATGGCCAAGCGCGTACGACGAGCGCAGCCCGTAAGCTGGGAACCGTCATAAAGAAGGTAACGGCGAGCAACCCCGTGGTTACGGCCGAGGATCTCGTGACTCCCGAGGGCTACGTGCTGGTTGGAACAGCCTCCGATTATTCGTACGATTTGAACTCGAACAAGATGCCGGTTGTCGACGTGTACTACGTGCCGAGCGACTATCAGGTTCCCGGTTCGTACAACGTAACGGTGAACTACGTCAACTTCTTCGATCGTAGCCTCATCGACTCCGAGACGTTCGAATCGAAGGCTGACGTTATTGGCGATATGTACTTCACCGCTCCCGCGCAGTTCAACAGTGGCGGCGTGGACTGGGTGCGCCTGGCTGGCCAGGAAGAGCCGATTGCGCACAACTACTATTCTCAGAACAAGACCTACACCGTGTACTACCGCGATGCGAATCAGGAGCTGGAATCCGCTCCGGTCATTACGCTCGTGCGCACGTTGTATGAAGAGCAGCAGGTAGCGGCAGCGGCGCCCGCAGCTGGTGCCGAAGCTGCAACTACTGCGGCAACGCTGCGTGACGACACCGCCTATACCGTACCCACCGGCGAAGGCGTGAATCCCACCGCAACGGCGCAGGATGGCCGTACCGCCGTGGAAGAGCGAATCGAAGAAGATGCCGTCGCTTTGGCCGACGGACGTGAAGAGTCGAATTCGGCACTCCAACCTTGGGTTGTGCCGCTGGTCGGCATCGCTGCAGGCGCTGCGATTGCTGGTGTAATCGCGTTTATCGTAGCGCGTCGCCGCAAAGAGGACAAAGAGTAGGGAACGGCTAGAAGACTTAGAGCAACAGCCGAGAACGAAGTAGCTGGGATGATGAACATGAACGAGAAGACATTCAGCAAGAAGAGCACGAAGACCGCTTTCAACAAAGTCATAGCCATACTCATGACTATAGTGTTGGTGTTCTGGCAGACTCCCATATATGCTCATGCGAACGACCCGTCGTCTGCGAGCGCGAGTCCTGTAACCGAGCCGGCCGCCGTGGAGCAGCAGGTCGAGCAACCAGCCGCTGTTGAACAGCAGGTCGAGGAGCCGGCCGCCGTGGAGCAGCAGGCGCAGGAGCCCGTTGCAGAAGAGCAGCAGGCCGTTGAACCTGCCGCCGCGGAACAGCAGGTCGAGGAACCGGCCGCTGTGGAGCAGCAGGCACAGGAACCGGCTGCTGTAGATCAGCAGGCGCAAGAACCCGTTGTAGAAGAGCAGCAGGCTGCCGAACCGAACACCTCGAATGCTCCTGCGCCCGCTGCCAATACCGGCTCGAGCGAAAGCGCAAGTGGCAAGTCGTCCGATTCCGCCGCTTCTGCTGGTACCAACAGCAGCGCAAGCGCCCCTTCGAGCAGCGCCTCTTCGAGCAAAGCCACTTCGAGCAGTAGTTCCTCTGCTGCGGCCTCTGGCAAGAGCAGCTCGGCGAGTTCGGCCTCTAAGGAATCCGCCGACA
>CAYOBD010000239.1:0-3754 GCA_964402005.1 uncultured Eggerthellaceae bacterium | reverse complement strand
GCGTTGCAGACTTCTTTGACATCGCCGTTCATGCGCATATGGCCCTTCTCGATCCAAACGGCTTTTCTGCACACGCGTTCAACCTGGTCGATGCTGTGAGAGACGAACAACAGGGTTGTACCGTGCGTTTCGACGAGTTCGCGGATGCGCTTCTCGCATTTTTCCTGGAATAGGAAGTCGCCGACCGAAAGCGCTTCATCAACAACGAGGATGTCAGGCGTAACGGCAGTTGCCACTGAGAAGGCAACACGAGCAACCATGCCCGAGGAGTAGTTCTTCATGGGCATATCGAGGAAATCCCGCACTTCTGCGAAATCGACGATTTCTTCGAAACGGTCGTTCATAAATTGGCGGCTGTAGCCTAGAAGAGCGCCGTTGAGGTAGATGTTCTCACGAGCTGTTAATTCCATGTCGAATCCAGCGCCAAGCTCGATAAGAGGTGCGATGGTTCCGCCTATGTAGACGCTTCCTTCGGAAGGCTCGAGAACACCGGCGATGATCTTGAGCAAAGTTGATTTACCGGATCCGTTCGTTCCGACGATGCCGTACTGTTCGCCTCGTTCAACGTTGATGTTGATGTCTTCGAGCGCCATGAACTTTTTGAAATGCAATTCACGACGCAATAAAGCAATGAAGTATTCCTTGAGGCTGTTCAACTGCTCAGAAGCGATGTTGAACATCATCGATACATGCTCTATGCGGATAATCGACTCGTCCATGATGGCCTTAAATGTAGAGGATGAACTTGCTTTCGGATTTGCGGAAGACGGCAAGTCCGATGGCGAACGTAATGACTGCCATACCGAAGCATATGAGGCATTCCATTCCACCAGGATTGGTGTTCCACATCATGATGCTGCGGAAGAAATTGATGTAGTGATACATCGGGTTGAACTGCATGATCATTTTCATCCAGTCGGCAAGCATTTCGTAGGGGTAGAAAAGCGGCGTGGCATACGTCCAGGCGGTCATCAGAACGCTCCACAGATGCATGACATCACGGAAAAAGACCGAAAGCGCAGATACGAGCAACCCCAGGCCGGCGCTGAACATCGTGAGCGTGATGATGAGGAATGGCAGCCCCCAGATAACATGAATGGATGGAATGACCTGGAAGAAGATCATAACCGCGATTGCCGCGAGCAAAGAGATGGCAAAGTTTACAAGCTCGAATATGATTTTCTCCACGGGAAAGATCATTTTCTCGATGCGAATCTTCTTAATCATGGAAGCCGATTCGACAATCGAGTTCATGGCGCCGGTAGTACCGCGCGCCATGTAATCGAACATGATGGTTCCCAAAATGAGGTATACGGGGAAATGCTCGATTTGGAATCGGAACATGTACGAGAATACGGCGGCCATGACACACATCATGAGCAATGGATTCAAAATACTCCAAAGTATGCCCAGAACGCTTCGCCGATACTTCAGCTTGAAGTCTTTGGTGACGAGCGTTTGAAGGATGAACCAGTTCTTCTTCCACCGATTCTCTTCAAATGCTTTGTACTCTGCCATGCACGTCGCTTTCGATAGTACGTTTCAAACCTAGCAATTATATCAGCTAGTCGTTTTCGGTCTCTTTATTTCCTCTAACCATCCGCACAGGGGCTGCAATCATTTCCCCTAGGCGGAACGATTTGGATTCATAGATTTCTTTGAGCTCTTTCAAGATTTCTTGGGTATGCTGCTCAACCATGTCGACGTATGAATCGTTCTGTATGCTTCGTACGAAATTGCGTGTTCGCTTGTCGAAGAAATAACTGTCGTCGTGTCCGAGTACCCCCAGAGAGTCAAGTCGGCCATTCGTGATGGTTTCGTAGAATCGACGCCTTGGCTCGCCAAAGATGGACTCGAATTTCCATCGACACATGTGCGCAACATAATTTTCAAAATCTCGGCGGTAGTCTTCAAATACGCCGAGGCGCATGAGCTCGGAGCGCATGCATTCAAGCGCATTGAGCATGTAGGCGTACTGCTCTTCTGTGTCGTCGCTGCGGCTTCCTTCGGCACGTTCTCTTCGATAGTGGTACAGCACCTTGTCGAGGTAAAACACCCTATGGGCGGGAGCTACTGCTGCATACGTGAAAGGCATGTCTTCATGTGCGCCGATAACCGGGAACCTGAGATCAAGCGTTTTGAAATAGCTCATGCGGTAGAGCTTGTTGACCGTAAAGCCCACCATGTACACGAAGAAATCGTCAATAGATCTTGGATCGAATACTTCGGTTCTGGGAATTTTCCCCTTGACGACTGCATGCGGCATGGGAAAATAGCGCTTCGTATCGTCATGGTACTCGTCGATGCCGAACAGGATAACTTCGGCGTTGTTGGACTCTGCAGCGTTGACGGTCCGTTCGATCATCGTTCTTGATATGAAGTCGTCGGCGTCGACGAAGCAGAGGTAATCGCCCGTAGCATTTTCAATGCCGACGTTGCGTGCTTTGCTTGGGCCTTGGTTTTCCTTGTCGAGCACGATAATCCTGTCATCGCGAGCTGCATATTCGTTCAGCTTTGCGAGGCTCCCATCAGTTGACCCGTCATTTATACAGATAATTTCAATGTTCTTATGCGTTTGACCGGTAAGTGACGCGATGGTCTTACCAAGGTAGCGCTCGGAGTTGAAGACTGGAACGACGATGCTCACTTTTCTGTTATCGTATTGACCCGATCGCTTCAAAATGTGCTTGGCGGGAATTTCGGCGATGGTTTGTCGAAGGTCGTCGACCTTGCCCCCGATTACATCCTTGGTAACTTGGGGGATGCTTTCGATTTGGTTGCGCCTGTACTCCCTAAGGTCGTTTTCGTAAACGGAATGTGGGTCTTCGATGATTCGGAGCAGTCGATCGAACTCTCCCTCCTTGAATACTGATGGGTCGAGTTGTCGAGCCACCAGTGGGGCTGTGAACTCATCTGCGATTCGGTCGAGGAATTCCTCGCGGTATTCCCATGCAATTCTGTCGTAGTTCCAGTTGTAGGTGTCGAATTTTTTCGCGAGCACCCGACCGATGAGTTTGTCAAAACGGTTGGGTTTCGTGGCGAGAAACTCCTCGATCGATGCAAACTCATCGCAGACGAACAGCACTTTAGCCACTGACTGCACTGATGACCCCGCGTTGTCGAGACGATAGTTCAGATACGCATCATGTGTGAGGACGAACGTGTTGCAAGCAATCCATGACTTGTATACGAATCCCGTGTCTTGGAACGAAGCGCCAGGAGTTTCGAGGAATCTGATGCCGTTGTCATTCAGGAAATCGCGCCGATAGATCGCAGACCAGATTGCGGGGATAGAGTTGAGGACCTGTCCTCCGTCTGAATCAAGAGGGGAGAGGGTTCGCTCGCAAAGGTTTTTCGGGAAATTCTCGACCGGGACGGGCTTGTCATTGCCAACGAAAACGTTGTGGTTGGCTTTGGCGATGTCACAATGCCCATGTGCTTCGGCGAGTTCGTAAAGCTTTTCGAATGCGTCACGGTCTACCCAGTCGTCGGACTCGACGATGCCGATGTACTCGCCACGCGCTGCATCGATGCCCGTGTTCATGGTGTGACCATAACCGCCGTTAGGCTTGTCGATGACAACGATTCGGCTGTCGCGTGCAGCGTAGGCATTTAAGATGTCAAGGCAATTGTCTGTCGAACCGTCATTCACGCAGATGAATTCGATATCTTGCAGCGTTTGTCCAAGCAGGCTGTCGAGACATTGAGGCAAGAACTTTGCAACGTTGTAGATTGGTGTGATAACAGAAACTTT
>CAYOBD010000238.1:0-3773 GCA_964402005.1 uncultured Eggerthellaceae bacterium | reverse complement strand
CAGGTGAAGCGCAGCCATTCGAAGAAACGGAAGAATATGAAATCGACCTCAAGTGTGAGCTGCTTACCGTTTGATTTTCAGACCGTTGCAGTTACCAGGCCCCGGTGCGTCTCGATCGTGCCCGGTATGTCCTTGTCGCGCACCGGTCCGCATTCGGTCATCTCGATGCCGTACGACCATTCCGGACGATCGGGATAGTGCAGTACCCTAAGATTGCGGAAATCAGAGTTCGAGTCAGGTGTGGTAAATCGCACGTCGAATTTCGGATCCTGGCCGAAATAAATCTCGCTGTCCGAGATCCTGAACGGCAAAGCGAACGTCTGACCGGCGCCTGCTACGAACGTGAGCGCCACATCCGGGAAATCGAGGACGAGATTCTCAACGTTGAACTGCACGCGGTTCGTGAAAGTCCCGCCAGCTCCTGTAAATTTGATGTCAACTACGGCACGGCCTTGGTAGATCCCCGATGCGTCGTTCGCTTCGACCTGGCAGCACTTGAACGGGCCGCGCATGCCGGCCATCCGGGCGTCCAGGTTCTCGGTCACGGTGAACGATATGCGGGCGGTCAGGTCGTCGCGGTTCACGACGGTGCCATCCGGGCGCTTCTCCTCGATGCGTGCGCCCACGGTCTGCGCCTCGCCGCCGACATAGAGCGTATCGCCGAAGTCCTTCCATAGCACCATCCTGAACGTGGAAGGCTTGTCTGGGTCGTCATCCGGGGGCGTGTCGTCATCGGAGCCGTCGCCCTTGCGGCCGCGCCTGCTCGCCACGATGCCGCCTGTAACCGCTCCAACGCCGACGATGGCTAATGGAATCGCCCAGATGCCGAAATCGCCCTTCTCCTTGGGAGGCGTGCTCTCGACTACGACGTTGCCAGGATCGTCATTTGGCCTATCAGGCTCGATGCCGGGCTCGACAACGCCGGATCCCGTTGAAGACCAGGTGTAATAGTTCTCGACTGTGTACAAGTAGTCGTTATCGGCGATGATCTTCAAGACGAGCAGGTAGTCGCCGGGTGTGCTCTTCATTTCTTCGATCAGGGCATCCAGCTCGTCATCCTGCGGGATCCAGATCTTCTTGCTCGTGCTAGCCGAGTTCGATGCTTGCACCTCGACGGAGCTCATGCCGACCGGGTATTCGTTCAGGGTGCTCGGGTCGCCGTTCGGAACGAGCTGGATAGAGCCCAATATCACTTCGGCGCCGGGGAACACGGTCGTGCCGTTGGTTTCGAGAACTTCTGCGAGCGATCCCTTGTCGAAGGAGGTTCCATCGAGGTTGTGCGTCGAGTCGGAATCGCTCGTCGCTCCGCCTTGATACGAGTAGATGGTTATATAGCAGTCGAGAGCTTCGAATGCGTCGATCGTAGCCTCGTCGGCCCTCTCGCCTTTTGCGAAATCCTTGATCGCTGCAGTCGCATCCAGGCGTACCTCATCCTCGTAGCCGATACTTATCGACGAGGGGTTTTCGGACCATCTGCAGCCTTTGTTGTAGGAGTATCCCCAGGGGTCAGCCTTAAAATCGACGTACTCGGATGTGACATCCACTGAGGTTGCCGTATGCCCCGAAAGATGCCAGCCCGATTTATCTGCAGAACGATAAGGATTGATGTATATCCGTCGTCCTACGAAAGACCATTCGTCTGCTGCGGCTGCTGAAGCGGATTGCGGGGCGGAGAGCTGTAACGCCATGAGCAATGTTGCTGCAATGAGCACCAAGCATGCCGCCGGGAACAGGAGCTTGCGTGCAGGGAATCTATCCATTGAGCGGACACCTCCGGATTCGACATTTACGCGCATAATCCATTATCGCATGTAAGATGGATAAATGCTGATATCTCCTGTCGCAAATATATGAGTTTTCTTAAAGGCTTTGAAAGCTCCCGCGGCATTTTTTAGCCCTAATCTTTCACATGGGTATAATCACTGTATGGGCAGATTCCTGAAAACAGCAGCCATACTGATCGCCATGCTCGCGTTTGCGCTCGGCATAGCAGGATGCGGCGTGATCGATGACTTAGAAACGGCGTTTGAAAACGCAGATGAGGCACGTGCGCAGAACGAGCATGTCGAAGCGTCCCCGTCATTCATTTCCGAGGCAGAAGAGTACTCCACCAAAGACGAGGTTGCGCTTTACATCCACAGCTTCGGGCATCTTCCATCCAACTACGTTTCCAAGACCAAGGCCCACAGAGCAGGTTGGGTGAACACCGAAGGAAACCTATGGGATGTGCTGCCGGGCAAAAGCATCGGTGGAAGCGATTTCTATGATGACGATAATCAGCTTCCCTACGAGTCTGGGCGCAGATGGAAAGAATGCGACGTTAACTACGAAGGTGGTTACCGAGGACCGGAGCGCCTGGTATATTCCAACGACGGTCTCATCTACTACACAGGGGACCATTACAAGACGTTTGAACGTTTGTATTAATATCGAGAGGCAAACGCAGATGAAACACGCAAAGCTCTTTGAGGCAAAAGTGACGGCCAAGCACTGCTATTCCGAAGCGGTGCTGCACGACTACCTGAAGCACAAGCTCCGCTTTCCCGACCATTACGGCGCCAATCTATCTGCTCTTGCAGATTGCCTGGCAGAAATGAGCGTGCCGACCCTCATCACCATCGATGTAGACGCGGAAAAGATCGAACCCGGCATGCAGGCGTACCTGATGCGTTTCGTGCAAGTTTGCGCCCGAGAGGCGTTTGTAAATCCCAAGGTCTCCCTGATAGTCCAGCATTAAGTACAAACAGCATGCATAAAAGGATGGGGCATACGCAGGTTATGCACTTCATCGGCTGCGCATGAAAAAACGCGAAGCGGGAGCGAGGACTGTTTGAGCCGCCGGAGGCGGCGAGTTCCGCAGCTGCTTCGCGTTTTTTAGTGCGCGGTTAGCCGATGCTGGGCATAACCTGCGTATGCCCCATCCGACAGGTATCCTCCTTAAGCTTGCATGCCTATCTTCAATGCCTCGATGTTCTTCTCGATGAGCGCTGCCTTGGTCGGTGGGACGGCCTTCTTGATGGCGGCCTCGATAGTCTCCTGCGAGCAGAATGATGTCTGTTCGAACATCTTACCGACAAGAACGATGTTCGCTAGACCCTTCAACCCAGCTTCCTCTGCCATAGCGGTTGCGGGGATTCCGAAGGCGGTGACGTCATCGCGTTCAAGCGGCACATTGACAAGCGATGTATCCATCAGGATCAAACCGCCTGGCACAACTGCATCGGCGAACTTCGTAAGCGACGGGTTGTTCATGGCAATCAGCACGGTCGGATCGAGCACAAGCGGGCTTCCAATGGGCTCATCGGCTATCGTTACGCTGCAGTTTGCGGTGCCGCCGCGCATTTCTGGCCCGTATGAGGGCATCCAGGAGACCTCATGGTCGTCGATCAGGCCGGCGTATGCTACGACTTTTCCGGCGAACAGAAGGCCCTGTCCACCGAATCCCGCGAAGACGATACGCATTTCTTCCATTATTGCGCACCTCCTTGGGTCTTGCTCATGACCTCGACCACCTTGGTCTTGGACGCGTCTGCACCTGCAGTGGTTGTGCTCCCCTGCGTGGCGATCGGGCAGTCGGCAGCACGTGCTGCAGCTGCTTCCGCTGCGTTTGCGTAGCCCTCGGCGAGGACATCTTTGTACACACCGAGCGGATAGTATGTAAGCATGTTCTCGCGCATCCAAGCAAACGCGTCTTGCGGCGTCATACCCCAGTTTGTCGGGCACGTGGAAACAACCTCGATCAGCGAATAGCCGATGCCATCGACCTGGTACTG
>CAYOBD010000237.1:0-3779 GCA_964402005.1 uncultured Eggerthellaceae bacterium | reverse complement strand
GAGGTGCAGCGCATCGCGCAAGAGCGCGGCTGCACGCGCGCGATCCTGAAGGAGAAGAGCCCCTCATGCGGGGTGCATCTCGTCTACGACGGGACGTTTTCCGGCGCGCTCGTCCCTGGCATGGGAAAGGCGGCCGCCCTTCTGGCGGCATCCGGCATCGACGTGGTCTCGTCGGATGCGTAAGTGGAAAAGAGCCGTTTAGCGAATCATTGGGGAGACTCCCCAATGATTCGCTCGGGGGCCCTCCCGTTGATACATCCGAATCATTGGGGAGTCTCCCCAATGATTCACCCAATGGCTCTTCTCCATCCCGGGGTTACTGGAGCAACCTAGAAGGGCGTCTTTGCGGATTTCTACATCGTGCGCGGAAGGCGCAGCCAGCACACGATGCCGAGCGCAAGCACGGGGATGCCGGCAACCAGCGCCAGCGGCGAGGGACCGAGAAGCGATGAGCCGACGATGCAGAACAGCAGGCCGATGTTCGCTACCGCGTGGAAGGCGCCGTGGGCGAGCGCGCACGGCCACACGCTGCCGGACCTCGTGCGCAGATAGCCCAGGAACGTGCCGAGTGCCGTGCAGGCTACGATCATGGTCAGTATGCCCGCTACGGGGAATCCGTCGTAGCCCATGCCGTAGTTGTGCCCCATGGCGATGACCGGCGCATGCCAAAGCCCCCAGATGACGCCCGATATGAGCGCGGCGGAGCGCGGCGAAGTGCGCTCGGCGAGCGCCGGGAACAGCATGCCGCGCCAACCGAGCTCCTCGCCGAATGCGGGGATCATGTTGATGAAGGGCGCAAACACGACAGAAAAGGCGATAATCCCCGCAAGCATCGCGGGTCCTTGCGGCATGGTTGCCGTAAGTTGGTCGACGGGCAATCCGGTCGATGCTGCCAGGCTTGCAATGTAGGACTGCAATGACGGGTCGAACAGCTGCGGATTGAGTGCGAAATACAGGGCGGTGCCTGTCGCAGCAACGGCGATGGTGCCGAGCCATGCCGCGAGATAGCGCCGCACATTTCCGCGGATGCGCGGTTTCCAGCACAGGTCGAAGCCTCCGTCGCGCTTGCAAAAGCTCCCGTCGCCCGTGCTTAAGCTTCCATCAGAGCTGCTAAAGCTCCCGTCGCGCTTGCAAATGAGATTCGCAACAATGGCGCCCACGAGGGGAAAGAACATGCTCAAGCCGATGATGCCCACCATGGCTGGCACGGCGGTCTCCCCGTATTCGAATGCGCCGAGCGCGACTCCTGCGGGTATGATCACGCCCCATGTGAGGCCGAATGTGACAGCAAGATAGATAGCCAAGCGTTTCATGGCAACCTCCTCGTTTGATTTTGGTGAATGCTCGATGATGGGGCGGACGCCCATTCCTGTTTCCGGCGTTTCGCCCCGTTACGTTCGCGCGATCTCTTCGAGACTCGCCACGACCCGCTTGAAGCGCGCGTCGCCCGCCAGCGGGGCGAACAGCGGGTTCGCCGCTACGCCGTCGACCATGCTCTTCTTGACCAGCGCTTCATCGCGCGGCATATCCGTTCCAGCGACATTGTATTCTTCGGCATATGCTTCGATCCTATCGAAGAAATCATCGCCATGCAGCGCGAGGGGGAACTTGAGCGCGCGGCAGGAGCGCTCGTAGTCGTCGAGGCAATCGAGGGCGCCAGACGCATTTCCGCTCATCAGGTAGGCCGCGGCGAACGACAGGTGCATAGCAGGGGTGTTCAGGAAAAGCCCTTCGAGGGCGAACGCGTCGATAAGGGCGCGGGCTCGCTCGTGGATGGTGTCGAGTTTTCCGGGATCAGCCGCGTGCAGCAGGGCCATCTGCGAAAGACGGTTCAGGCTGAGGATGATTCCCTGGAACAGCGCTCCCTGCAAGGCGCTGTCTGCGTCGTCTGCGCGTCCGAGGGCGCCGTAGGCGTTGGCGAGCAGGATGTCGAGTCCCGGATCGGGTTCGGCCGTCTGCTCGAGCAAATCGGCAGCTGCCTGCGGGTTGCCCATGGCCAACAGGATGCATGCCTCGGTGCCTTCGGCCTGCTTGATGTCGGCTGACGACTCTGAATTGCGCTTGATGCGCCGACAGAGTTCGACGGCCTCATCGGCAAGCGCGCCGCGCTCGGGCTCTTCGACCAGGTTCATATGGTTCAGATAGAGCGCCGCAATCTGAGCGAGTAGGGGATAACACGAATAGTAATCGCGCACGAGCTCTTGGCACTGCGCATGCGCCTGCTCGAAGGGCTCGGTTGCGAACGCTGTGCGCAGGCGGGCGCATTCTCGCCTGATGGAGGCTCTGTCCAGCTGCGGCTCGTAGCCGATCAGCGCGTCGACCGTCGTGTTGAAATGTGTGGCGATCTTGGGCAAAAGCTCGATGTCGGGATAGCTTTGGCCCGTCTCCCATTTCGAGACGGAGGCTTTGGTGACACCCAGATACGTTGCGAGGTCGTCCTGCGTGAGGTGCGCATCCTTGCGCAGCTTGCTGATATTCGCCCCGATGGTGATCGCTGATTTCATGTTCGCTCCCTTCGACGCTTACAGGATACGGCGTGCGCGCGGGCGCGAGTAGCGATGATTCGTTGATTTTGGTGGAAATAATCAACCGTTGGTTGACGCGATGGCAAGTGAATCATTGGGGAGTCTCCCCAATGATTCACTAAAGCAGGCCGTTCTTGAAGGCTAGGATCATCTCGCGCGTGAGGCTGACCTGGTCGTCCTCTTCGTAGATGTCGGCACGCGCGACCCATTCCGCGCTCGAGAGCTCCTGCGCATCCATGTGCAGCTCGGAGCCGCCGTCGAGGTCGCACACGAATCCGAGAAGCAGGTCGCTCGCGAATCCCCACGGCTGGCTCTTGTAGTAGCGGATGTTCTTGACGTGCACGCCCGCCTCCTCGAGCACCTCGCGCGCCACGGTCTGCTCGGCGGTTTCCCCGATCTCGCAGAAGCCGGCAATCAGAGCCCGATGGCGGTATGCGCCGGGACCCGCGTATCGCGTCATCAGCAGCCGGTCGCCGTCGCGCACGGCCACGATCACAGCGGGGTTTATGCGCGGATACACCCGGTTGCCGCATGCGGGGCACACGAGCGCGCGTTCGTTGCAGTCGCGCTCCATGACATGACCGCAGCGTCCACAGAATCGGCTCGTCTCGTACCAGACGGAAAGCTGCCAGGCGGTTGCAGCCGCCAGACGCAGCGGAAACGGTTCGGCGAAGCGGATAGCCTCATTCTCCACCCAGTTGTATCCGTCGACGGCGGGTGAGGTGCTGGGCGCAGCAGCATAGGGTGCGCCGTCGGGCGTGGCGGTGTCGGGCGCGGCGGCGTCGGATGCGGCGCTACCGGGCGCGCCACCGAGCACGCCATCTGCCGCGCTCTCTTCACGAAATGCCAGATAGAAGGCACGGTCGTCGATTGAGAAAAGCCGAATGGGGCACCAAGCGCTGTTGCGTCCCTCGTTCCAGAATTCTGCGGCGTTCGGCAGCATCAGGCGCCCGCCATCATCGCGGGCCATGAACGTACGGCCATCGAATGCGAACACCATATCGTCGTCTGCAGGAGGCGTCGTGTCGAAAGCATTCGAGAACACGCTCGGCTGGATATCCTGGATCATCGGCGACCTCCTTCAGACATATTGTGTGTCCGGGCGACAGCACACGCTGCGCTCGGGTCACTGTTGTTTCATGCGCTCCACATTTGCCGCTCGCATGGGGTTGCGACCGCCCCGCGCTCAGGCTCGCGACCGCCGCCCGCTCAGGCGCGCATCAGCATTCACCTGCTAGAACAGCTCGGCGCTCA
>CAYOBD010000236.1:0-3780 GCA_964402005.1 uncultured Eggerthellaceae bacterium | reverse complement strand
ACCTGTTCGTGACCAATTCGCAGCGTCTGGCCAAGGGCATCGAGCTCGGCTGCGCCAACGCGATTCTGATCAAGGTGAACCAGATCGGCAGCTTGACCGAGACGCTCGAGGCCATCGAACTGGCAAAGACCCATGGCTATACTTGCGTGATCAGCCACCGCTCTGGCGAGACCGAGGACACCACGATCGCCGACTTGGCCGTGGCCACGAATGCCGGACAGATCAAGACGTGCCGCTCCGATCGCATTGCCAAGTACAATCAGCTGCTGCGCATCGAAGAGCAGCTTGAGACCCAGGCGGTTTACGCCGGCATCAGCGCGTTCTACAACATCAAGAGGTAATCAAGGCAGTTTCGCCTTATGGTGAAATCGCCAGGTTGTTACCGCGAGGCCCCGGGCAGCTAGCCCGGGGCCTTTTCGTTCAAAGAGCATCGGACGAAGAACTATTTTAGATGGGGAGTTCCGAACAGCCGCAGTTTTGTCAGATTCGGGGTGCGTGTATTTTTACGTGAACAAAATGCAAAGCATTGCGCAGGGCTATTGCATCGACGTCTGCATCTTGAAATGGAGCATCATGCGCTGATGCAAGCATTCTGTTCTGGAGTATTGCGGTAAGATACCTTCCTATGAGGGTTCTTCAGGGAGTCATAGCCGTTGTCGGTACCATTGCGCTGGCGGTCGCAATCGTGGCAGCCGGATTCCTGGTATGTTTGCTGCCGCCCGTCACCCACGGGTTGGCGGGAGCATTTTCCGACAGCGACGTGTCGCCGTTTGAGAAGGACCAGCTTGTGCAGGTGGCGGATGCGACGCGCGACTATGCATTCGGAAACCATGACCTCAAGCAGCTGTACCTCACCATCTACGAGGTCGATCGCGTTTACGCCGACGGGCTTGCTGCAGAGGGGAAGGCGCCCGGTACTGATTTCCCCGGCACGTTGACCAGCCCCGCGAATGCTTCGGTGAAAGATTTCGCACGGATCAATGCGGGTGCATCCGATCGGTATTGCTACACGCCTGAGGTAATCACCCACCTGGACGATTGCAACAACATCGTACATTTCGCCTACCCGTTCATCGCTGTTTGCGCCATTGCCGCAGTTGCGGCGCTCGTGTGGGGTGCGCATCGGCGCGGGGCGCACCGCGTTGGCCTCATGCTGCGCGTGGGCGGCATAGCCGTCCTGGCGGCATTCGTGGCATTGGGCGTGTGGGCGCTCGTTGATTTCAACGGCTTCTTCACCGCCTTCCATGGGTTGTTCTTCAGCCAGGGTGGTTGGACGTTCGCCTACGATTCGCTGCTCATTTGCGCACTTCCTACGGCATTTTGGATGGGCATGGGCTTTATCTGGCTGCTCGTGTCCGTTGTCCTGTCTGTCCTCGCGATTCTGGTCGGCGGTCGCTTGATGCACGGCCGTCGGCGCCGGTAGAGGGAGTCAGCATGGCGCATTTCTGCAGCAGCCTTGTGCTGCTCTGGGCAGCATGCGCGCTGCTTGCGCATTTCTGCTAAGGTATGCACTGTTTGCTATTCGAGGGAAGCAGAGGGATTATGGACAAAAAGACACGCGTACGCTTCGCGCCGTCTCCGACGGGGCGTCTGCATATCGGCGGAGCACGGACGGCTATCTTCAACTGGGCATTCGCACGCGCAACAGGCGGCGATTTCATACTGCGCATCGAGGATACGGATCCCGAGCGCTCCACCGAGGAAAACGTGCGCGTCATCATCGACGCCATGAAGTGGCTCGGGCTGGATTGGGACGAGGGCCCTGTGGTTGGTGGACCCGCCGGTCCCTATTTCCAGATGCAGCGTATGGACACCTACACGGCAGCGCTCGAGCGGCTGCGCGAGCGCGGGGCTGTGTATCCGTGCTTCTGCACGAAAGAGGAATTGGATGCCAAACGTGCCGCAGCAGGCGAGTCCTATGCGGGTTACGACCGCACATGCCGCGACATCGATCCAGCAGAGGCGGCACGGCGTATCGAGGCAGGTGAGGAGCACGTCTGGCGTCTGAAGGTGCCGGAGGGCCACGGTCCCATCATGTTCGACGATGCGGTGTACGGCCCGATGAGTTTCCCGGCAGATGTGATGGACGATATGATCGTCATTCGCAGCGACGGCAGTCCCACGTACAACTTCGCTGTGGTCTGCGACGATGCGAACATGGGCATCACGCATGTCATCCGCGGCGACGACCACCTGTCCAACACGCCGCGCCAGATCCTGATCTACGAGGCGCTCGGCCTGCCCGTGCCCACGTTCGCGCACCTGTCGATGATCCTGGGCCCCGACGGCAAGAAGCTCAGCAAGCGCCACGGCGCGACGAGCGTGGAGGAGTACCGCGACCGCGGCTTCCTGCCCGACGCGATGGTGAACTTCCTGGCGCTTCTGGGTTGGTCGCTGGACGGCGAGACTACCATCATGGACCGCGCTACCATCTGCTCGGAGTTCTCGCTTGACCGCATCACGAAGAAGGATGCCATCTTCGATGAGACTAAGCTCTCGTGGATGAACGGGCAATACATCCAGCATGTGGGCGCGGCCGCATGGGTGGAGCTGTCCAAGCCGTGGCTCGCTCGGGCGCATGCTGCAGGGTATCCGTATGTGACGAGCGCCATCATCCCGACGCCCGATCCGAATGCTCCCGCCATCGAGGTGGAGGAACCGGCTCTGAACGAGGAGCAGCTGGCCGCATTCGAGGACGAGCTTGCTGCGCGTCCGGCATTCTACGAGGCGCTTTACCCGCTGGTATGCGAACGCGAGACGTCTCTTGCGGAGGGCGAGGCGAAGCTTGCCTACATGTTCTGGGGGCCGTGCGTGCTGCTCGACGAGAAGAGCGTGAAGAAAGTCCTGACCAAAGAGGGTGCCCGCGCGCAGGAGGCGCTCGCGGCATGTCGCGAGGTGCTTGCCGACGAGAACGTGCCCTGGCAGGCCGTCGCGCTCGAAGAGCGCTGTCGCGCGCTCGCCGAGCCATTGGGTATGAAGTTGAAGAACCTGCTGCAACCGCTGCGTGTGGCTGTGTGCGGAAACATGGTGTCGCCGCCGCTGTTCGAGAGCATCGAGCTGCTGCATCGCAGCGATGTGCTCGCGCGCATCGACGCTACTGCGAAGTTGGTGTTCTAGGGGCTAGGAAGGGCGCGGCCGAACCGTCGGGTGCGGCCTGCCTCTACCTGTTTTGAACGTTTGATGGCGAATAGTCCCGAAAGGGTCTTTCGGCATTGCTTCGTCTGCTCTTTCGGAGCGGTTAGCGCTGTTCGGATTAGCCGTTCACAAGCGAAAGATATGTAAGTGTTCTTTTCGTTTTGACAGTGACATGCCGCATCGAGCATGGTACATTTCATCGGAGCTATAAAAAGGACAGGCGGGTTGGCCTGCACGCGCCCCCTAGCGGTGAGCCTTCAGAGCAACAGAATGCAGACGCACTTGCGAGTGCCAGGTGAAGGTTCGCCTCTGCGGGGACGCGCGGGCGTTCCGGCTTGCCCCCGAGCCGAAGGATAACGGATGCAGAGGTCCGGACGGGAAAGGAACTGGACCGAAGAAACGATAGGAGCTTAATCACAATGACTATGACGATCCAAGAGGCTTACGAGCGTTCGAAGGCAGACCATCCCGAGGTCTACAAGAAGCTCGCCAAGATGGGCGCAACGGCTGGCGTAAAGCGTGCAGCTCTGAATAAGCTGTTCGACTACCTGCTGAAAGATCCCGAGCAGAACGTCGAGAAGATCATGGGTATGCTCGATACCGTCCTGCCCAAGTCACTGTATGACAACCAGCGCAACGCCTTCC
>CAYOBD010000235.1:0-3824 GCA_964402005.1 uncultured Eggerthellaceae bacterium | reverse complement strand
TCGGTGATCGACAGCGGCGGATACAAGCAGGCATCGATAACCGCGGTCGACACCGGCCAGGCCTCCGGCACGGACCAAACCGGAATCGTCGAAGTCTCCGTGATGACCCCCGCGGCAGGCTATACCAACCGGGTGCACTTCCGGGTCGTCTCGCGTGATCCGAAGATCCGCTTCCCCAAGGATGACTTCTTCCCCGTGATAGCTGGCGACGACGAACTCCGCTCGATCCGCTTCATCATCGAAAACGTAAACACTCCCCCCGACGACATCACGTTCGAAACCTCCGATGATCTGAAAGCCTATTACGAGGTCACAAAGTACGGCGACTATGAACTCCGCCTGCAGAACAAGACGGCCCCGTTCGACAAGCCTTTCTATAAGGAAGAGCGCAGAAACATCGCCATGCATGTTCGCTATGGCGAAAAAGACACCGTCGTCAACGTACCCGTCTACCTGTATCCGGAGGGGCTGTCCCTGCGCAGCAAGAAGGTGAAGGACGGCAAGCTGGAGCTGCCATCGTACAAGCAGAAGAACAGCGACGGCCAAGATGAGATGCGGCCCATCGAGTTCGAGCTGTTCTTCACCTACAACGACCCCGTTATCAATGGCACCACTAAAACGCACTTCTTGGACATGAGTACGGCAACGGTGAAGATAGAGTCGTTCTCCGCCACAGAAGATCATGCCCGAAGGGTTCTCCAGAAGTACACCTGCAGCCTGGATTGCAGGACGGCCGATACAGGTACGTTCTTCATAACGCCCGACCAAACCGTTCCCGCGTACTACCACATCGTAAGCGGGCGTAACGTGGCCCCCGACATCAAGTACTTCGGCACCATGAAGCTGAACATGACGAGGGCGCACTACTTCATCGACGCCGATGGTAGGAGGAACTCTAGAGGCCACAACGAAACAATCGAGGTGCCGATCCATGTGATAGGCCAACCGTTCGACGCGCTCGCATCGTGGAAAAAGGAATACGCGGACCTGGTGCATTCCATAAACATATTCATCGATGACGAGGAGCAAAAGCAGAAGGCCCTGGCGTTCTTGGATATGTACGGCAAGAACGCAACCCCGACCGAGCTGTACATGAAGCGAAACGCCTTGTTCATATCCGCCCGCAACAGATGGATGGCCGACTCTGCGATTGCGATGGCGGAATCCCGGAGTTGGGATTACATGATTGCCGCAGCCGACAGCGTGAAGTTCGCGGGCGACGTCGCCTTCTCCTATCTCGCAATCGTATACGTGGGCCCGTTCGGCGAAGCGATTCTTTCGCCTTGCAAGAGCATCGTCGAAAGCTTCATCGGAGAAATCGGGGCGACAATCATCATGGGCGGGGCCGTCAATTGGGATCATCTGAGCGTCTTCGAAGACTTCAACGACGTCGGCGACAATCTGATCATGCTCATGTACGACGTGAAGAGCCCCACCAAGATGAGGCTTGCCGCCAAGGTGCTCGCATACATGTATGTTTTCAATGTCGTATACCACTACACGACGGACGTCGATGCGGATGGCAAGCGCTCCTGGTACAAGGCCTTCTTCACGGCATTCAAGAACGTAGGGGTCGGCATGGCCAAGATACTCGCTGGCGAGGCTTTCAGGAAGCTCATGGCCAATCCTAAGATCAAAGAGAAAATCTTCAGTAAGGTCGGCAGCTGGCTGCAAAGCCATATAAGCGCACGCATCACGCAGGCGTTCGCCAGCGAAAAGACCGTTGGCTGGTTTACCGATGAAGTCACCGTCACTTTCAAAGATTTCGCCAAGAAGCTCATAGAAGAGCTTGCGGGCAAGGGTGCTGGATACGTGTACGACCGAGCAACGGCCCCGAGTGCTCCGGCGGGTCCGACCGAAACGGACATCCCCATAGAGGTGTCCGACGGGGAGCGCGTGAAGGAGTACGTCGCCCGAATCGACATGGGGAAAGTCATCTTATCGGACAACCCCGCATCCCAAGCGATGTTCGAGGACTTGTTTGGCTGGTGGTATCAGGAGCCGGCCAACACGTCCATCGATTCGTGGCCGACGGCCCCCGTGGTTCCCGACGACATCGCCGAAGGGAGAAGGCGGTAAGAGAAGCCGCTGGGAGAAGTCGATAAGAGATGCCGAAGGGAACACGTGTCCCAGCTTGATGATGCTTTAGACGAACTTTACGCGGAATGCGCTGGAAGCGGTCTCGCTTTCTGGCGCATTCTAACGCATTCAGCTGTGTAAGTTTGTATGCTTTTTTACTTCGCAAACCGCATCGTTGCACTTACCATACGCATCGTGGATTCGAAAGATGCGCATATCGAAAAGGGCATGCGGACTTGGCTCGCTGCGCCGCAACCTCGGTTGGGGATTGCCGGGATCGTAGCGCTAATCATCTGGACAGGGCTGACCACGCCGATGGCGCTGGACATGTATACGCCCGCGGTCCCCGCCATGGTCGATGCGTTCTCGGCAACCGAAGCCATGGTCAACCTAACTATAGTGGGTTACTTCCTGGCCAGCTCGATCGGACTTCTACTGTTCGGGACCGTATCGGACAAATTCGGCCGCAAACCGGTGCTTGTAGCAGGCTGCTTCGCGTACATGGCTGGAGCCCTGGGCTGCGCCGCAGCCGCTTCGATCGAGGTGCTCATCGTGCTGCGCATCATCTGTGCGCTCGGCGCAGGCGCAACAAGCGCCGTGGGCACGGCCGTCGTCAAAGACGCCATTGCGGAGCAGCATCGCGAAAAACTGATAGCGATCATACAGGTCCTGTTCGTAATCGGACCGGTGCTCTCCCCTGTTGCGGGCGCATTGCTGCTTCAAATCACCAGTTGGCGCGGTATTTTTATCGCTCTTGTCGTGTACGGCGCCCTGGGCACCGTACTTGCCTTCCTATTCAAAGAGACGTTGCCGGACAACGAGCGCTCCACCGACGGAGTGCTGCGCACCATGGGTCATCTGACCCGCGTGCTGCGCAATCGCGGATTTGCACTGTTCTTGCTTGCCACGGCGCTTATGAGCTTGGCGTTCATGGCGTATATCGCCGTCGGCTCATATGTGTACGAGGAGTTTTTCGGGTTGAGCGAGCTTGCCTATAGCTTGTTCTTCGCCGTAGCGGCCATTGCGGGCGGATTCGGACCGGTCTTCTACCTGCGGGTTTCCAAACACATCAAACTCCGCACATTCACGACGATCGTCTTCTGCGCCACATTGGCGGCGGGCGTGGCGATCGTCGTGGTTGGCTGGGTTTCTCCTGTCGTGTTCTGCGTCCTATTCTCCACGTTCGGGCTTCTTGCGGCATGCGTGCGCGTATTCAGCATGAACATCCTGCTCAACCAGCAGGAAGGCGACACGGGAGCTGCGTCGAGCATGATGAATTTCGCCAATACGATCCTCGGTACCGGCGGCATGCTGCTAGCCGTGCTCCCCTGGCCATCATTCGTTTTCGGAGTAGGAGCTATCATGGCCGGCGTCGCGGTCGTGAGCTTGCTCGTATGGGCCTACATCCTGAAGAAGCCCATCATTGTGAAGGGCGTTAATGACTAAGCGGCACAGACGCTCGGAAGGCGCCTGCGCCACATTGCTGGCTCGACGAATAGGTCAAGCCTCTTAGAGATTTCCCGATATCGATGCGCTAGACGAACTTGACGGCGGTGCCGTAGGCGAGCATCTCCTGCGTGCCCTCCATCACCGACGCGCTGTTGTAACGCATGGCCACGATGGCGTCGGCACCCAGCTGCTGCGCCTGTTCGATCATACGCTGCTCGGCGATTGCGCGGCCCTCGTTCATCATGTCGGTATAGCTTTTGATCTCGCCGCCGGCAAGGTTTTTGAAGCCCGCCATG
>CAYOBD010000234.1:0-3828 GCA_964402005.1 uncultured Eggerthellaceae bacterium | reverse complement strand
GTAGAACGTGTCCTGCATCGAGCGGCTCGGATGGTCAGCTGGGGCATTCAGCGCCGTGAAGTTGTAATAGTCGGTCTCCACCTCGGGACCCTCGGCCACCGTGTAGCCCAGCCCCAAGAACACATCGCAAATCTCTTCAGTCACGCGGTTGATCAGATGCCGCGTCCCGATTTGCTGCGCGCGACCCGGCAGCGTGACGTCCACGGCCGCCGCATCCATGCTGGCCTCGAGTTCAGCGGCCGCAAGTTCCTTCTTGCGGGCCTCGAGCGCACCTTCCACGATGCCGCGCGCCTCGTTTGCGGCCTTGCCCACGCTCGCGCGCTCTTCCTTGGGCACCTGCCCCATGTTGCGCAGATACGCCGTGAGCGTGCCAGACTTGCCGAGCACCTTCACACGGACATCGTCAAGCGCTGCCGTATCGGCTGCTGCCTCAATGGCCGCAAGCGTCTGGGCCTGAAGCGCCGCCAATTCTTCGATTATCGCCATATTCAGCCTTTCCCTGCGTTTTCGCATATCGGTGAAGTATAGCGCAAGGATATTGCACACTTTGCCTGCGTGCGACGAATGCACAGAACCGTTCAAACCGATACGGCAGATGAAGCGAAACTACTGCACTGGTCGGCTCCGCGACCTTGCTTGCTCAACTCCGCAGCATCGCCTGCTCGGCTCTGCGCTATTGCTTTGTCCAGTTCCGCAGTCTAACTTGTTCGGCTCCGCGACCAGCAGTCTTACTTGTTCAGCTCCGCAATCAGCAAACCACGGAGGACCTGCGGGTCGCATTTGCCTTTGAGCTGCTTCATGCAAGCGCCGAACAACGGATTCAAAGCCTTCTCGCGACCGTCCCGATATGCCTGCGCAGTCTCCGGGTCGCCAGCGACAACAGCGGCCACAACAGCCTCCAAAGCTCCGGTATCCGACGAGTTCACGAGCCCTTCCGCCTCAGCGAAGGCAGCCATGTCCTCGGGGATGCTTTCTCCTCGCGCATCCAGTTCGAACACGGACTCCAGCAGACGCTTGCCGTTGGCGTTGCTCACCTTGCCGTCGTTCACCAAACCGATAAGCTGCCCCAGCGCGCCACCTGGCACAGGCAGCTCGTCCGAAGTCATGCCCCGCTTATTGAGAACGCCCGCGCAATTGGTGATGATCCAGTTGGCGGCATCCTTGGGTGCGGCGCCTGCGGCCATAGCCCCCTCGAAGCAGTCGCAGAAGGCGCGGCTCTGAGTGAGAATGTCGGCATCATATTCGGAAAGGCCCACCTGCGACACGTAACGCTCGCGCTTCACCTCGGGAAGCTCCGGCAGGCTCGCTTGAATGCCGTCGTACCACTCGTCGTCGATCACAATCGGCATGATGTTGGGATCGGGGAAATACCGATAGTCGCCTGCGGTTTCCTTATTCCTCATCGAGAAGGACTTACCCGCGTCGTCATCCCAGCGGCGCGTCTCCTGCACCAGCTCTTCGGTGCCGTTTTCGATGGCGTCGATGTGGCGGGCAGTCTCGTACTCGATGGCGCGACGAATAGCCGCGATGGAGGCCATGTTCTTCATCTCCGTACGCACGCCCAGCACATCGCTGCCCACAGGCCGCACCGACAAGTTCACATCGCAGCGCATCGTACCCTTCTCCATGCGCGCGCCCGACACCTTTGCGAACCGCATCAGGGTACGCAGGCGCTCCAGATACGCCACGGCTTCGTCGGCGCTGCGCAGATCCGGCTGGCTCACGACCTCGATCAGCGGCACGCTGGTGCGGTTGAAATCCACCAGCGTGGTGTAGGTGAAGTTGTCGTGGACCAACTTGCCGGCGTCTTCCTCCATATGGATCTGCTTGATGCGGATGTTCTTGGGGCCGTCTTCGGTCTCGATGGTCACGTAACCGTTCACGGCGACAGGCGCAAACCACTGGGTGGTCTGATAAGAAGCCGGCAGATCGGGATAGTAATAGCTCTTCTTGTCGAAGGTGGTGGTGCGGTTGATGTGGCAGTTGAGCATCATCCCGGCAGTCATGCCGAGGTTGATGACCTGGCGATTCGCAACGGGAAGCATGCCCGGCATGCCGCAGCAGGCGGGGCATACGTGAGTGTTGGGCTCGGCATCGCTGCCGTTTGTGCAGGAGCAGAAGATCTTGGACTTGGTGGCCAGCTCCAGGTGGACCTCAAGGCCGATGATGGTTTCGTAGGCGGTCATGATTAGGCCTCCTTTCCTGCACAGGCGGCAGGCAAGGCGCCGGCAAGGCGCAGCAGCGCGACATCCGAGAACGCCGAGCCGACCAGCTGCACGCCGCCCGCTACAACAGCCGGCAAGCCGATGATGGCGGCAGGTGCGGTGAAGCGGTTTTCTTCGAACGCGAGATACGGGTTCGCCTCCGCATCGGCAAGGGTATAGGCGCGCTTTGCGCATGCGGGAAGAAGGATTGCGGTTTGCCCCGCAGAGGCATCCTGCGCGAACTCATTGGCGAACGCTTCCGCCATCAGGCGGCGAATGCGCAGACCCTTGTCGTAGCAGCGTTCGTAGTTGTCCGTAGCGAGCACTTCAGACCCATAGAGGATGGCGGTCTTGGTCAGGATGCCGAAAGCCTCCGTACGGGACTTGGTGTAGAGCTCGCCGATGCTCTGGTAACGCCTCGTGTGGTATCCGTATTTCATGCCCTCGAAGCGGTTTTCGTTATTGCACAGCTCCGCGCACATGAGGATGTTCCAGGCCAGATTGGCCACAGCGAAAAGCGCATCGGTTTCAGAAGCGGTATCCGAAACGGTTATGCCTTGCGCGCTCAGAGCCTTGATTACGCCATCCACGAGTTGCTGGGTGTCCGCATCGGCGGTGCTCAGCAGACCGCGCGCCACCTTCACATGCGTAATGGGCGCAGCGAAAGCCTCCCCCGCCTCAGCGGCTTGCGCAAACCCGGCGGCAGTCAGCCGCGCGCATTCGTCTGCGGGAAGGGACGTGCCATCCGAATCGTCATGGCCGGCCAGCATGTCGAGCACCTGCTGCACGTCATCCGTCGCGCGGGCGGCGATGTCGACGGTTTCGCCCGAGCAAGCCACCGCAACGGTGCCGAACCGCGAAACGCAGCCGTAGGTGGGCTTCAAGTGAACCTGCCCGGAAAACGCTGCCGCACGGGCCTGGGCGCCATTCACATCCAGTCCCACCACGACATCCACGTCCGCATCCGCCAACAGCTTGGAAGAGGCGGTGGTCAGATTCCCATCCGCATCGGTCACGGGACCGAAAAAGGAGGTTTCGCCCAAGAAGTCGAAACCGAATTCGCCAATATTCACTTTGCCGGCGATGTGATGACCCGCTTCACGCAAGCGCTCGTCAACCCGGGCGGCAAACAGGCTCTTGTATCCAGTCAGCATCTTCGATCCGGCAGAAGTCGGCATGTCTTGGGTCAGAATCAGGTCGTCAAGGCCGATGGAGAGTTTTTCCGTTGCAGCTTTCTCACACGGATTCTCGGCGATGAACAGGGTGTTTTCACTCATGACGCCCTCCTTATTCCAGAACGCGGGGCACTTGCCAGTACCCATCCATGGACTCCGGCGCCTGCTCCAGCAGATCTTCGCGCGCAAACGGCTGCGAAGGCACGTCTTCGCGCATCACGTTCACCATGGGGCGCACATGAACCATGCGCTCCACGTTCTCGGTATCAACCTGCGCCAACGCTTCCCAATCCGCTTCACGGGCGGCGAAGAAGGCCAGCATCCCATCTTGCTCTTCGGGGGTTAGGGCCAGTTGGTTCAAGTGCTCCAAGCCCACCAATGTGTCTCGGTCCACCATTACTCCTTTATGCGTGGCTGCAATCTACATAGTCGTATTGTAGCGAAAGAGC
>CAYOBD010000233.1:0-3830 GCA_964402005.1 uncultured Eggerthellaceae bacterium | reverse complement strand
TGAAGGCCCATGTGAAGGCCCATGTGAAGGCCCATGTGACAACCCTCATGAGGATCCGCGTGAGGGTCCTCATGAGAGCCCGCAAGAGGCCCCACGCGAGGACCCGCAAGGGGATCCGCATGATGATCCACAAGGGGATCCTGACGAACTCGCGGGTGCTAGCGATCTGTTGCCCGTGAATACGCTCGCGCGTACGTTCGGGCGTAACGTATCGCTGTTGCGAAGGGCGCAGCATCTATCCAAGCGATTGCTTACAGATATGGCGGGTATCAGCCGCCCCTATCTTAACGAAATAGAAGGTGGGGTTGCGGATGTGCGCCTTTCGACAGTCATGCGCATAGGGGAAGCACTCGCTGTCAGTCCGTTGATTCTGTTGTGCGACCTATGCCCTCGCGACGACGGGAGTGCCTATCTCGTTGGTAGGGGGCCCGAGGGATAGCGTGTGCCAAGCTGTCAATCGTCGCCCCGCAGTTTTTGTCGCCGTCACTCCATCAGAGTAAAGCGCCATTCCCCAGATTTCACAAGGTTTTCATCAAAAATGCGTCCAATTACTCCTAGAATCGGCCCAATGCATTAAAAGGGCCGCGGGGGGATTGTTTAGTGCGGTCGGAAATAGGGGGATAGGCATATGGATGCGTTCATTGCAGGATTCTCGAACATAATCGATGCTATCGATTCGTTCGTATGGGGCTGGGTCATGATCGTGCTGCTGCTTGGCACACACTTGATCATGACGATTCGCACGCGTTTCATCCAGCGCAAGATCGGCACAGCCATCAAGTTGTCGGTGTCGAATTCCGACTCGGGCGCCGAAGGCGACGTGTCGCAGTTCGGTGCGCTCACCACGGCTTTGGCTGCCACCATCGGTACCGGCAACATCGTCGGTGTGGCCACGGGCCTGATCGCTGGCGGCCCGGGCGCCATCTTCTTGATGTGGATCACGGGTGTGTTCGGCATCGCCACGAAATACGCTGAGACCTACATTTCGGTCAAGTACCGCGTGAAGGACTCCAACGGCGAGATGCTCGGCGGTGCCATGTACGCGCTTGAGCGCGGCCTGAAGGTGCGCAAGCTGGGTAAGATTCTGGCAATCCTGTTCGCCGTGTTCACGTTCATCGCCAGTTTCGGCATCGGCGCATCCGTGCAGTCCAACTCGCTTACCGGCGTCGTCACGGGCTATATCCCGAACCTCGAGGGCGAATCGATGGTCGGTGCCCAAGCGATGATCGGCGTGCTGCTGATGATCCTGGTCGGCATCGTCATCTTCGGCGGCATCAAGTCCGTGACCCGCGTGACGGAGAAGCTCGTTCCCGTTATGGCGCTGCTCTACGCAGCTGGCTGCATCGTGATCATCGTGATGAATTGGCAGTACGTGGGCGAGGCCATCGGCCTGATCTTCACCTGCGCCTTCACCGGCAAGGCGGCATTCGGCGGCGCTGTCGGCAGCGGCATCATGCTGGCTTTGCAGTTCGGCTTCAAGCGCGGTCTGTTCTCCAACGAGTCAGGCTTGGGCTCTGCTCCGCTCGTGGCCGCCAACGCCACCACGAAGAACCCGGCTCGCCAGGCGCTCGTTTCCATGACCGGCACGTTTTGGGATACGGTCATCATCTGCGCCATCACCGGCATCATGCTGGTCTCCACCGTTCTCGCGAACCCCGATCTCGAGGCCCGTCTGCTTTATAGCGGCAACACGGGTACGGTGGAGTCGTATGCAACCGAGGTGCAAAAAGAGGTCTGGGAGGTCAACCCGGCCGAAGCGTTCGGAGACTCCTGGAATGAGTTCAGCGATGAGATGAAGGGCAAGATCCTGGCATGGCAGGCGCAGGAGTACTCCAACAAGAACGACATGGACATCAACAACGTCGACTTCGCCACCGTGCTGCCGAATTGGGGCTCTGTCGATTCGAACGTGCAGGCTAAGGCCCAGGAGTACAAGACCGCCAGCTTCCTTAAGGCTGCAGCCGATCTGACCACGTCGGCGTTCAGCGCCATCCCGGTACTCGGGCCGCTCGTATTGGCCGTAGGTATGGTGCTATTCACCTACTCCACGATGCTCGGCTGGGCGGCGTACGGCAATCGCGCCGTCATGTACCTGTTCGGCCGCAAGGGCGGTAAGAAGCGCGGACAGCGTTCCATCCGCATCTACCAGGTTGTGTTCCTGTTGTTCGTGCTGTGGGGCTGCTTGGGCGGCGGCGATCTGGTGTGGAACATCTCCGACATCACGAACGCTCTTATGGCCGTACCGAACTGCATCGCTGTGCTTGCGCTTGGCGGCGTGATCGTGGCTGGCACCAAGTACTACGTCTACCAGAAGAACCTCGACGAGATCGACGATACCCCCATCCCCACGGTGGAGGAGTTCGAGGAAGAGCGCAATAAGACTGCGTAATGAATTCCACCGGCCTGATGGCCAACGGAAGCAGTTGCTGCTGAAATAGGACCCGCTTCGGCGGGTCCTATTTCGTTTGGGGCGAAAGAGCGTTGCCGCGTCATCCTCTGAAGTGGGTAACGCCCGCCGGCCCAAGTTTTCCCCTTTACAGGTGAACGAGTGTTCACTACCATGCAAGGTGAACAATCGTTCACCGTCAGAGAGGTGGTCCATGGCGACAACGAAAGAGAGAATCCTGGAAGCGGCGCTTCGTCTGTTCGCGCGTGATGGCTATCAGGCTGTGTCAACGAGCGCCATCGCAGGTGAGCTCGGTATGGCAAAAAGCGCTCTGTACAAGCATTTTCCCGACAAGCGGGCTATCTTCGATTGCCTTGTCGACCAGATGATCGAGCACCATAGGTCGGTGGGGGAGGCTGCGGGACTTGCTGAGGATGCAGCCAACACCGCAGCTGCTCAGACATATGCAGATGCAACGCCTGCGCAGATGGCCGAACTCGGAGAGGCGCTGTTCCGATATTGGACGCAGGATCCATCCGCTTCGGCGTTTCGTCGCATGCTGGCGATCGAGCGTTTCCGCGATGAGCGCATAGCGGGCATCTACGATGAGATGTTCGTGAGCGGCAAGCTGCGCTACCACACTGAGCTGTTTGGCCAGATGGTAGGTATTGGTGCATTCGAGCCGGGCGATGCGAGGCAGATGGCGCTCGATTTCTGGGCGCCAGTGCTCCTGCTCATGCAGGCGGTCGATGGGGGAATGGATATTGAGGAAGCGGTTGCGGCAGTGCGTTCCCATGTGCTCGCGTTCGCTGCACGGTATGTGAGGAGCCACGATGAATAATCTTTGCCGGAGGTACTCGATTTTCGTCAACTGTTTCAATGGCATCTGCGCGCCCTTATGCGGCATTTGGATGATGCTGAGTGCGTTGGTAGACCTGCCTTTGAGCTGGAACGACTGGATGCCGTTGTCGATCTACGATCCATTTCCTTTCCATGACGTATTCTTCACGAGCCATTTCTGGCCGGGTTTGGCGCTTTTCCTTGTCAACGGCGTTTCAAACATCGTCGCGATCGTCATGCGCTTCCGTAAGGATGAGCGTTCATGGCTGCGCTGGTGCACCGTCGCCGGTATCCTGCTCGTCATCTGGACAGTTACCGAGTTGTTCATCATCCCGAACGGCCTGTCCGTTTTCTACTTCGTGCTCGGCATACTGCAGCTCGGTGCAGCGCTCTACCTTGCAAGGGCGACGGGGTGACAACGGGGACGGAGGGTTCTGGCAGGCGGCGGTGTCACCCCGTCGCTTTCCACGATGAGAAAGAAAATGAGGCAACGGTGCTAGGCACCGTTGCCTCATTGAGCAATCCGTGAGAACGACGGAACTCTACTTCGTGCCGAAGATGCGGTCGCCTGCGTCGCCCAGACCGGGGACGATGTAGGCGTTCT
>CAYOBD010000232.1:3356-3838 GCA_964402005.1 uncultured Eggerthellaceae bacterium | reverse complement strand
TCGACCAGTACAACTGCGAGAAGTTCGGCTTCACGCAGCAAGAGCTCGAAGACGCCCGCCTGCCGCTTCAGATTCTGTTCGGCTAGTCGAAACCCGAAGAACTGAAAGTTCCGCCTACCAAGGACCCTGCCTCGGCAGGGTCCTTCCTTCGCAGATTTCTGCTAGCATTCAGTGCCATGACGAAAAGCCCATCGACGACAAATAGAGATTCCTGGCTCCTCCAACCCCAACCAAAGCTCGGAGCATCAGGCCTCATCGGATTCATCATCCTGGTAAACACCATCATTCCGTTCTCGATTGACATGTACACGCCTGCCGTGCCGTCTCTGCCCGGCTACTTCGACACAACGGAATGGATGGTCAACTTTACCCTGATGGGATTCTTCCTGTTCCTGACTATCTCGTCATTGCTGCTTGGACCGATATCCGACAAACTTGGGCGAAAGCCCGTGCTCGTCACCAGTATTGCGACATACACAGCC
>CAYOBD010000232.1:0-3346 GCA_964402005.1 uncultured Eggerthellaceae bacterium | reverse complement strand
GCGGCGCCCTCTGTGCTTTTGCGCCAGATATCTTTACGCTCATCGGCGCCAGGCTCGTACAAGCCATCGGCGCAGGTGGCGTCATGGCGGTGAGCACCGCGCTCGTCAAAGATTGCTTCATCGAAGAACGCCGTGAGCACATGATCGCCATCATCCAGGTGCTCTCCGTCGTAGGACCGGTGATCGCACCGCTTTTCGGCGGATTCTTGTTGTGGTTCTTCTCGTGGAGAGCGTCGTTCGTCGCACTGGCAATTCTCGGCACCGTCTGTCTGGCGTTCGGCATCCTGTTCGAGGAAAGCCTGCCCGTTGAGAAGCGAAACAATGTTGGGCTGGTTGCTGCTCTGGGAGGACTTGTCACCGTTGGGCGCAACCCGTCCTTCACGGTGCTGCTCATCGCACTTTCGCTGTTCAATGTTGCGTTCGCAGGATATCTTGCCGTCGCATCGTACATCTACATCGACACGTTTGGCACGACGCCGCAGGAATACACCTACTTCTTCGCCATCACGGCAGCATTCACCGCATTGGGCCCGTTCATTTGGGTGAAAGCAAGCGGGAAGGTGACTCCCCGTTCGTTCACGAACGTCATGATGGTACTTGCGTTCATCGCCGCCTTTGCCCTCCTGACAATCGGCGGGTCATCGGTATTATCGTTCTGTGCCGCATTCATCCTGTTCGCAACGTTGCAGAGCGCCATCCGCCCGTACATGGTGAACATCCTGCTTTCTCAACAGGAGGGTGACACAGGCAGCGCTTCGTCGCTCATTAATTTCACAGTCAGCTTGTTCGGTGTCGTCGGCATGAGCATTATCATCGCCCCATGGCCGAACTATATCTTCGGCCTCGGAATCATCATGCTCGTGTGCGCGATACTGTCGTGTGTTCTTTGGATCTATCTGCTCCGCTCACCTCGCGTGCACATCCAGGAGCTCGATAAGTAACGCTTCATGACGACTTGAAAGCTTAACGCATGAGCAATAGAATTGCCGACACCACCAACAATGCATAGGTGAGCAACGTGAAGGCTTCCTGGCTGACCCGCTTGTAGAGCAGGCTCCCGACGTACATTCCAGCCAAAAGGAACGGAATGGCCATGAGCTGAATTCTGAGCAAGCTGGGATTCCACTCACCAAAAGCTATCTGGGACACCAGCATTGCCGTGTTCAGCACAACCCATACAGCAGAAACGGTGCTGCGAAACGAAGCTTTTTCAGGAAGGGCACGAGCTAGATATCCCACCAATAAAGGCCCTCCGCATGCATACATGCCATGCACGATGCCAGAGAGACATACAACGGCTTCGTTGAAGAGAGAGAAGCGTGGCTCAGCATGACCATTGAGCGAAGCGGGGTGTCTTTCAGCTCTTCCGGCCATTTTGACCTGAAAGAATTGCGCGATTCCCCTCACTGCGATGAGAAGCACGATCGCTCCAAGGATGTGATTGAGAAGCGCTTCGTCAAACGACAAGGAACGGCGAACGAGAATGCCGACCAAACCGCAAGGCACCATGATGGCAATTACGTGTGCGAGCGTCTTCCTGTCCACGTGGGAGCCGCTTTCGACAAGAACATATCCTCCCGAGACGATTCCCAACCCGTTGAGAACCGGCACGGCCACGCCGAGGCCCACAAAGTAAGAACCAGGCGGCAACGCCAGAATTGCCCCCGCAAAACCCGTGACACCTTGCACGATATTCGCGGCGAAAACAGATAGATAGAAGAGAAGCTCGTTCATTTCTCGACGATACTGACCTGGTCAGATAGGTCATCCTGACCCACAACAGCACTCTGCCCAGTGTCACCATCTTGGTCCGAGGCAGCCTTGAGACCTTTCACACACGCCACCATGAGCACCGCGACAATGGCGATCATGGGCAAACCGGTCAGCACCGTTGCAGTTTGCAAGGTCTGCAATCCTCCCACCAGCACGAGACCCAACGTGAACAGAAGCAAGAGAATCGCCCAGATCATGCGCATCCAGCGCTTCGGCTGCTCGTCGCCCGACAAATTGTCGACACTTGTCGAAGCTAGAACATAGGCCGTCGAGTCGATGCTTGTCGCACAGAATACGAACAGCAAGATGATGTAGGCCACCTCGATCGCCGGAGCGAGAGGCATCGTCTCCAATATGGCGTAGAACGCCTCTTCCCTGCCTGAGCTCACAAATATCGAGACAAGGTCGACAGCACCGCTATGCTGCAGCGAAACTGAATACGAACCGAACCACGCGAAACACATCATGCAAGCGAGGGCGCCGAACACCATCATGCCACCGATAATCTGCCGCACTGTTCGCCCACGCGAGATTCGGGCCACAAACGAGCCCATCATGGGAGCATACGTGAGCCACCATGCCCGGTAGAACACGACCCAGTTCTGGGTGAAGTCGCTTTCGCCAAATGCGTTCACGCCGAAGGCGAGCTTCCCGAAATTGTCGAACATGAGTCCCAAGCTGCTCACCCCTAGGTGCATGGCGTCGCCGATAGGATTGACTGTGGCCACGAATATGATGACGGCGCCGAACAGGTAGACGTTGAACGTCGACAGGCGTTTGATGCCCTTGTCCAACCCCAGATACACGCTCGACGCGAACACAGCGGTCCATATGAGCAACACTGCGAGCGTGAGCCACATGCCCTCGGGTATGCCCGTGAGCTTGTGGACCAGCGTTGTGATTACCGGCACACCCAAACCGAGCGCACTCGATATACCACCGATGACAGCCACGTTTCCCAAGATGTCTACGATCGCCCCCGGGGCCTTTTCCTCTAGTGCGCCCATGGCCGGTTGGCATGCTGTGGATAGACGCAGTTTCTGCTCGCGACGAACGTAGAGAGCAAGGCCGACCGCAATCACACCGGGAATGTAGACGAGCCATGCCAGAAAACCGAAGAGGAACTGGTCGGGCACGAGTGCGAACTCAAAGGCTTCCTCGCTCAAGCGCTCGATGCCGAATGGCGGCGAGTCCATGAACATGACTGGTTCGATGTAGGACATGACGACGAGCGCCGTGCCGAGCCCGGCCGTGAACAACATGGCCGCCCAGGTGAAATTGGAGTACTGTTTTTCTTCGTCGGGCGCACCGAGTTTTATTGCGCCCCAGGGCGATATCGCGACGATAGCTGAGAACACGGCAATGCAAACGACAATCCAGAGGAACAGCCACCCGAAATTGCTGCAAAGCGACGTGAAAAGCGAGTCGATGATTGATTCCACTTGGGTGGGAAAACCTATGAGAAGAGCGACAAGAGCGACGACAGGCATGATGGATCCCTCAAAGATGGGGATGTTCATTTTTCATCACTGTTACTTTCATTCACTGCCTCAATGTAAGGTCCAATTGGTTC
>CAYOBD010000231.1:0-3856 GCA_964402005.1 uncultured Eggerthellaceae bacterium | reverse complement strand
GTGACCCCCGCCGTGTGAAGGCGATGCTCTCCCGCTGAGCCAAGCGTCCGAATGTGGAAGATATTCTAGCGCCGCTCAAGGGGCAGTGCAACCTCGCTTCGCAAAATCGCCGCAAGTGGTTGCATAACCGTTATACTGGACGTTACGCATTTTCCAAGACCGAGGAGAAACACACATGGCGGAATATTCCGATACTTTCCTGGCAAGCAAGAAGCGCTCCGACGATATCCGCGCTGACCTGCCGCAACATCCCGATAAGTACACGATGCTCACCGGTGACCGCCCCACAGGCCGCCTGCACCTGGGGCATTACTTCGGCAGCATCCAGCACCGCGTGGAATACCAAAACCTGGGCATCCAGTGCTACGTGCTCATCGCCGACTACCAGGTGATCACCGACCGCGACACCACCGAGCATATCCAGGACAACGTGTACAACATGGTCATGGACTACCTGGCCGCGGGCATCGATCCCGAGAAGACCCCCATCTTCACGCATTCGGCCATCCCGGCGCTCAACCAGCTTATGCTGCCGTTCCTGTCGCTCGTCAGCGAGTCCGAGCTGCAGCGCAACCCTACGGTGAAAGCCGAGCAGGAGGCCTCGGGGCATGCGCTGACGGGCTTGCTGCTCACGTACCCCGTGCACCAGGCCTGCGACATCCTGTTCTGCAAGGGCAACATCGTGCCCGTCGGCAAGGACCAGCTGCCGCATATCGAGCAGACACGCCAGATCGCACGCCGTTTCAACGATCGCTATGCCAAGGTATTCCCTGAACCGGACGGAATCCTGTCCGACGCCATCGAGATCCCCGGTCTCGACGGCCGTAAGATGTCGAAGAGCTACGGCAACTCCATCATGCTGGGTGCTACGGCGGAGGAGACGGCCAAGCTGATCAAGAAGTCACGTTCGGATTCCGACCGCCATATCACGTACGACCCCGAAAACCGCCCCGAGGTTAGCGCGCTGCTGACGACGGCGGCGCTGTGCAGCGGCCGCGACGCGCGCGAGATCGCCGAGGAGATCGGCGATGGCGGTGCGGGCATGCTGAAGAAGATCGTGACCGAGAGTGTGAACGGCTTCCTGGCGCCGCATCGAGAGCGCCGCGCGCGCTACGAGGCCGATCTCGACTATGTGAAGGACGTGCTCCACGAGGGCAACCGCATCATGAACGGCATCGCAAACGAGACGCTGGCGGAGGTGCGCGAGGCGATGGGCATGGTGTACTAGCACATGAGCGAAATCGTCGTCGATAGCGAGTCGAGGGACTGGGGCGAGACGCCGGGTTTAGATGAATCTTCGGCTGTACGTCATCTTCCCGATGGGCAAGACGCCCGCGTGGAAGGCGAGGGTCCGAAGGGGGAAAGCCCCAAGGCGGTTATCGCCGCCGTTCTGGCAAACATCGCCATCGGCATCGTGAAGTTCATCGCTGCGGCGCTATCGGGGTCCTCGGCCATGCTCTCCGAGGGCATCCATTCGATTGTCGATTCGGGCAATGGCCTGCTTATTCTGTTCGGGATGAAGCGCGCATCGCGCAAGCCCGACCTGGTTCATCCATTCGGCTACAGCCAGGAACTGTACTTCTGGACGCTCGTCGTGGCTGTCATGATCTTTGCGCTTGGCGGCGGAGTGTCGGCATACGAGGGCGTGACCCGCATCATGGAAGTCGGCCCCGACACGGTTATGGGCGATCCCACGCTCAACTACATCATCATCGCCATTTCGGCGGTAATCGAGGGCGTATCGCTGTCGGTTGCCCTGCGGGAGTTCAATAAGGCGCGCGGCGACGTGAAGCCCCTACGCTTTATCAAGGAGGCAAAGGATCCGAGTCTGTTCACGGTCGTATTCGAGGACTCGGCCGCCGAGATCGGCTTGGCTCTGGCATTTCTCGGGACGCTGCTCGGCCACATCACAGGCAACCCGTATTTCGATGGGATCGCATCGGTGCTGATCGGCGTGTTGCTGGCAAGTGTGGCCATCGTCCTGCTGCGCGAAACCAAGGGTCTGCTGATCGGCGAAGGTCTGAATGACGATGACCTGAAGCAGGCAAAGCGCATCATTGAGGCCGATCCGCATGTGGAGAAATGCGGGCGCATCCTATCGCTGTACCTGGGTCCTGACGACCTGCTGATTGCGGCGGATATCACGTTCGTTGGCGATGTAGACGGCGAGGAGATAGACGGCATCATAGATGGGATAGAGCGCGATTTGGTGCGTGCCTTCCCTCAGACTACGCGCATCTTCATCGAGCCTGAAGACCTGGAGGCGACAGACGCTGACGAGAAGCGCATCGCCGCGCATATGGCTAGCCAGCGTCGCTAACCCAGGCTGGCGGAATGCAGGTCGCTCAGCACGCAATCAACGTCGACGCTCGCGTGCATTTTCGCGGTCCATGTCGGTGGTTTATTGAATGGTGTCTTTGGCTTTCCGGGCTCGTTTCCAACTCTTTTGAAAACAGTTAGACATTCCCCTGATTTGCACGTATCATGGACGAGTATCTTCCTCGAGAAAGAGGCGGCGTCATGATCTACACCGTCACGTTCAATCCCGCAATTGACTGCGTCATGCAGGTTGAGAATCTTGCGTTCGGACATGTGAATCGAGCGCTCTCTCAGGAGTTCTATTTCGGCGGCAAAGGCGTGAACGTCTCGTACGTACTCAACCATCTAGGACGGGAAAGCACTGCTTGGGGGTTTATCGCCGGTTGGACCGGTGCTGCGCTCGAGACCGCGTTGCAAGAAGACGGCATACTGACTGGTTTCGTGCATCTTCCCCAGGGCAATACGCGCATGAATGCGAAGCTCAAGGGGACCGTCGCGGGAAGCGACGATGACGTTGAGACAGCCGTGAACGCCGGTGGCGCGCCTATCGATGACGAGTCGCTTGCGCGCTTCTTCGAGCTGCTTAACACCGTGGTTGCCGGCGATTTCGTCATCCTGTCGGGCGGTATTCCCAAGGGCACGCCGAAGGATATCTATGCGCGCATCATGGAAAAGCTGGATGGCCGCGGTGTGAATGTGGTGGTAGATGCTACTGAGGAGATTCTGCTGCAGTCGTTGCCGTACCATCCCTTCCTCGTCAAACCCAACGATGAAGAGCTCGCCGAGATCACGGGCTGCGACCCCTATGACGAGGCGGCGCTCGAGGAGGGCGCGCGCATGTTGCATGAGCGCGGCGCGCGCAACGTGTTGGTCAGTCGCGGCGGCTTGGGCAGTCTGCTGCTCGATGAAACCGGTCGATTGCAGAGTGCGCCGGTAATCGAGGGCACCTTGGTGAATAGCGTCGGCGCCGGCGATAGTACGGTGGCGGGGTTCGTCGAGGGCTACCTGCGCGGCATGGAGAGCGGCGAAGATGAGGCCGCTGCATACGATATGGCATACAAGCTGGCGCAGGCGTGCGGGAGCGCAACTGCGTTCTCGCCGGGACTTGCTCCTGCTGAATTGGTGGACGAGCTGCTCGAGCGGCTCGGATAGTTGGAAACGGCGCCGCCGCAGCGCTCGATGCGGCAACGATTCTTGTGAGAAAGGAGAATCCGTCCATGAGAATCACCGACTTGTTGGCACCCGAGGCAGTCGAACTCGGCGTGTCGGTGGCATCGAAGCCCGAAGCCATCGAAAAGCTGATCAGCCTGCATGAGGGGGCCGGGAACCTGCGCGACGTCGATGCCTACCGCGAGGCCATCCTGGCGCGCGAAGCCGGCGGGACTACCGCCATCGGCGAGGGCATGGCCATTCCCCATGCCAAAACCGATGCCGTAGCGAAACCGGCGTTGGCGGCCATCACCGTACCTGACGGCGTCGTTTACGAAGCGGCCGCTGGAAAGGTCTCCACGATGCTGTTCATGATCGCGGGGCCGCC
>CAYOBD010000230.1:0-3859 GCA_964402005.1 uncultured Eggerthellaceae bacterium | reverse complement strand
TCCGCCGCGACAACATCGGCTTCATCTTCCAGAGCTACAACCTGATGCCGAACCTCACGGCATTGCAGAACCTGAAGCTCATCGCCGAGCTCGTTGAGAAGCCGATGGATGCCGACGAAGCGCTTGAGATCGTGGGCCTGTCCGATCGCAAGAAGAACTACCCCTCGCAGATGTCGGGCGGCCAGCAGCAGCGCGTCTCGATCGCCCGCGCCCTGGTGAAGAACCCGAAGGTGATCCTGGCCGACGAGCCGACGGCTGCTCTGGACTATGCGACCTCGATCGAGGTGCTGCAGGTCATGGAGGAGGTCGTGAAGGGCGGCACCACGATGGTGATGGTCACGCACAACGAGGAGATCACGCGCATGGCCGACCGCGTCGTGCGCATGAGGGGCGGCCGCATGCACGAGGTGACGATCAACCGCCATCCGGCCCATGCGACCGATTTGGTGTGGTAGAGGGCTGATGCAGCGCGGTGTGGCAGTGAGGTCGCACCAAGAGCCATTTGGGGGAACTCCGCAAATGGTGAATCATTGGGGAGTCTCCCCAACGATTCGGACAGTGAATCATTGGGGAGACTCCCCAATGATTCACCAAATGGCTAAAAGGAGACGAGATTGAAACCGACCCAGACGCAAGAACTGTTCGTGAGCATAAAGAAGACGATCGTGTCGTTCTTCAGCATCCTCATGTTCGTGGCGCTGGGCGTAGCCGTGTTCCTGGGCATCAGCTGGGCGGGCCCGGCGCTCCAGAACGCCACCGACCGCATGTTCGACGAAGGCTCGTTCCACAACTTCCAAGTGCAATTCCCCTACGGGATTACCGACAGCGACATACAGGCGCTTTCCGAAATCGAAGGCGTCGACCAGGTCGAAGCAGCGTACCAGTCCTACCAAACGATCCAGGTAGATGGCGATAGGCATACGGTGAAGGTGCAATCCCTCGGGCAGAGCATCGACACGCCCATCATAGTAGAGGGCACACTTCCCACAAAAGCAGGCGAAATGGCCTTCCAAGCCGAGTCGGCCAGTCGTCTGGGCGTAAGCGTGGGCGACACTATCACGTTCGAGAAGGATGCCAGCAAAGACTCGAACGACCTGGCAGCCCTGCTGAACGCGAGCGAGCTTTCGGCCTCCGCCGCCTCTGATAGCTCTTCCGCCTCCGACGCCTCTACCAGCTCCGACAGCTCTCAGGAACAGGCAGATCCAGCTGTCTCCGCCGACTCCGCAAAATCTACCGCCAATGAAAGCGGCATGACGTATCTGACGGACAGCACGTTCGTCGTGACTGCAATCATCAACACCCCCGAGTATGCGGCGGAAGCCTCTGCGACGTACGGTTACTCGCCGACGCCATCGGGCACGATCAGCGCGATTGCCTGGGTAACCGACGACGCCTTCGTCGAATCGGCGTTCCTGAACGCCCACCCGGTCGTCAACGTGCGAAGCGACAGCCTTGCAGGCCTCAGCGCGTTCAGTGACGAGTACAAGGCTGCGTCGAGCGAAATCGAGGCGCGCATCACCGAACTGGGCGACAGGCTGGGAACGGCCCGCTACGATGATCTGCACGGCCAGGCCCAGAAGCGAATCGACGAAGCGCAAGCCCAGATCGACAAGGGCAAACAGGAAATCACCGATGGCGAAGCAAAGATCGCGGATGCTCGCGAGCAGCTCGAAACGGAGCGCGCCGCAGGCGAAGCGAAGCTGGCAAGCGCCTACGAGGAACTCCAAGGCTACGAATACCAGAAGGCGCAGGGCCAGGCCCAACTCGACGAAGCAAAAGCCAAGGTGGCAGCCGGCGAGGCTCTGCTGGCACAAGCCGATGCGGCCAAGGATGCGATAGCCGCAGCCGCTCAAGATGCAAGCGCACACAAAGCCGACCTCGATGCAAAACTGGAGAAGGGCGAAATCACACAGGAGGAGTACGACGCATCCCTCGATGAATACGGCAATAACCTGACCGCGAAGTTGAAGCCCTATGCCGACAAGCTCGGCATCTCCATCATCGCCATCGACCACACCAACTTCGCTGACATACTCACCGTTGCAAACACAGCCGTTGCCAACTACGAGAACATACCGATTTCGTACGAAGGCAAAGAGATGACGATCGGCGAGGCGCGCACGAAGCTTGCCGAGGCAAGGCAGCAAATCGCCGCCGCCGAGGAAGAACTTGCAACCAAGACGTACCAGCTGAACCAGGGCTGGGCGCTGTATTACGCCGGACAGGAAGAGCTGGAAACGAAGGTAGCCGAAGCCGAGCAGCTGATCGCCGATGGCGAAGCGAAGATCGCCGACGCACGCAAGACGATAGCCGAAAACGAACCGAAGCTGGACCAGGCGAAAGAGCAACTCGGCGCCATGAAGAAGTACGACTGGACGGTCGCATCGCGGTCGCACAACCTCGGCGCGATAGAGATATCCATGCTCGGCGACATGACCAACAACCTAAGCTATTCGATGGCGGCCCTGTTCATCATCGTGGGCCTGCTCGTGTCCTATTTCGCCGTCAGCCGCATCGTCCATGAGCAGATCACGCAGATCGGCACGAAGAAAGCGCTCGGCATGCGCAGGAAAGAAATCACGACAAGCTTCCTTTGGTATTCGGCCATCGCGGTCATCGCGGGCGCCATCATCGGAGCCATCGTCGGCGTGATAGTAGTCGAGGGCATCATCAGCAGCGTGCTGGGCGGCATGTTCTTCTTCGGGTCCTATCCGCCCTATTTCGGGCCGCTGCTGTTCGTCATCGTGACGGCGCTCGAGCTGGTGCTCGTGCTGGGAGCCACGTATCTGGCCTGCCGCAGCGTTCTGAAGAAACACGCCATCGAGCTTCTGGCCGGCGAAAAGCCGCCAGAGGGCAAGATGCGCTTCTATGAGAAATGGGGCATTTGGGAAAAACTGCCGCTGCTCACGCAGACCATCGTGAACAACTGCGTGAACGACAAGCGCCGCATGCTCAGCACCATCGTGGGCGTTGCAGGCAGCACGGCGCTCATTGTGACGGCCATCACGCTCAACAACGACGTGCTGAACAGCTACAGCGTCCAATACAGGGACATATACGGTTTCGATGCGATCACCTATGTGGCTTCGGATCCAGCCGATGCGATCGATAAGGTGGAAAAGGCCGAAGCCGAGCAAGGCGCCACAACGATGCAGGCCTTCATGAAGAGCTGCGCTTTGGAGCAGCCCGACGGGAACACCAACTCGATCCGCATGCTCATCCCTACGGAAGAGGAGGCTTTCTCCGAAATCTACCACGTGCGTCCCGTGTCGGGCGGGACGTTCAGCCTGTCCGACGATGGTGCATGGGTCAGTAAGGCCTATGCCGATCATTTCGGCGCGAAGGTAGGCGACGAGCTCGTCTTGAACGTGGGCGACGGCATGAAGCACCGGGTCCCCATCTTGGGCTTCTACGAATTCTGGCTGACGTATAACGAGCTGGTGATGGGACGCGCGTACTACGAGAAGGAGTTCGGAACAATCTCCCCCAACGTCGTGCTGGCCGATACGGGCGACATGGAGGTAAGCGCGCTGAAGGAGAAGGTTGCGGGCATCGAGGGCTTCGATTCGATTTCCGACGACGCGAAGATCCAATACACCAACTTCGCCACGTTCTCGAAGGCGTCAAGCGCCGTTGTGGCCATCTACCTGGCGCTGGCGGCGCTCATGGCAATCGTCGTGCTGCTGAATTTGAACGTCATGTTCATCAACGAGAAGAAGCGCGAGCTCATCGTTCTCATGATCAACGGATTCTCCACCAAGGATGCCAAGCGCTACATCTACAACGACACGATCGTGCTGACAGCAGCATCCTGCTCAGCCGTCTGATCGGCAACCGCCGGAAAGAGAAAGAAGACGAA
>CAYOBD010000229.1:0-3893 GCA_964402005.1 uncultured Eggerthellaceae bacterium | reverse complement strand
ACATGAGGGATAGCGGAGAGTTCGTCGAATCCACGCTCGGGCAGTACATTGACGAGGAAATCGACTTCCTCCGCCAGCTAGAGATGCGCGATTGCATCTTTTTCGGAACGCACATAAGCAACCCCGTCGGCGTGGCAGGCAGACTTCCCTACGACAAGAAGGAGCTCATAGACGAACTGATTGAGGGTAAAGCCGAGTACCCTGAAGAAGCCTTGAATTCGCATCCATCGAAGGGGCGCGAAGGCTTTATCACAGGTTGGTGATACAGCCTTGGCGCCCATGCATAACGTCTCACGCCCCTATTTGCTCTTTAACGTGCTTTACAATCTCAGTCTTTCTCATTGCGAACGGCGGCGTCTTGCAACAACGATTGCTGCCAGTGCGACAACAGCGATTATGACAACGACTATTGCAGCAACGCCCAATGCATCGCCTGTGCTCGGAGACTTTGCTCTTTGAGCTGCTGCAGGCTTATCATCCTTTCCGCCGACGATATTGAAATCGATGGTTACGGAGTCTTTGAAGTTCCCCTTACCCGTTATCGTCACAGTTGCTTTGCCGACTTCGATGTTGTTCTCGTACGACAAGGTGTAATCCTTGTCTTTAACAAGTGTCATGTCGGCGAATACGACCACGGGTTCCGGCGTCTTCTCCTTGCCGTCGTATGTCTGATCCTCAACTGCGCTGATCTCGCAATCCTTAACCGAAGCAGGTTCAACGGTAATGACAATCGACTGGTCATCGGTTGTCGTGTTTACGCCATACGCGTCATAGTCTTCGGAATCGTCGGCTTGGGTTTCGAGGCCGCTGTCCGAACTGCCACCTTCGACCGTGTCATCTTCGATGGGATCGAGCCTCCAAACGAGGCCATCTCTGATTTTCGCAGTGACGAGGTACGTTCCCGCATTGGTTACTGCGGCATCGCCATTCTCGTCTACCCCATCTTCAGACTCTAATGCGCCCTTTTCATCTTCTGCCACTCTCACATCCGCAAGCGTGTAGCAATTGGATCCCCACACGCCTATCTGGGAATCACCGTTGTAGGTGAGCTCTCCATCATCGGGTATAACGATAATGTTATCCATGCCGTATACGAAACCGACGACTGCGCTATCTTCCTTGCCGTTCACACGCGTGAACGCCCGTATGACCAGCAACCCATCCTCGCCTAACAGGGCTTCATTTCGCTCCAGAATGATTGGTTCGCCGGTATATTCGATGAAATCCTCGCCCTCGGGATCAAGCGTGTAATAAATAACGCCGCCCTCTTCGTTGGTGGCAAGATAGATTACTTGGGTTGATTCATAAACTCCTGGATCAATAGAAGGATAGGGTTCTTCGGCGTGCGCCACGTTATCGGCTGCAGGCGGATCGACGAAAATGTATATGTACACCCTGTTGCTCAGATTGTCAGGGTTGTTCACGTCCGTAAGGTCTACCGTTCCTTCGGCATACCAGATGGATTCGGCATCTTCGCCGCCCTCTTGGACGCAATACAAATCACCCCAGGTGATTTCAGATTCGATGGAAGCACCACCCGTAAGCACAAGCTCGGTTGTCTTGGGCAGATAGTCTTTTGGTTCTGCGCCATTGCTCACATTGCATACGAAATCGGGCTGCTTGACATGCAGCAGATTCAATGGCTCAGTATCGGTCTCATCGAAGAACACACTCGCAACTATGCTTCCATCTTCCATGTTTGCACCAAGCGAAGCGGTAACTTCAGACGATTCGTCATCAGCATCGGAACCCGAGCCATCCGAATCCCCATCAGCCAGAAGGCCCATCGTGGAACCAGCAGACGAATCGTTGCCTTCGCCCGACATTGCATCGGCTATGCCAGACAAAGCATCCAACACGGCAATCCCCATGCTTGCAGAGCCTGAATCAGCACTGGAAGCACTTGCGTTGTCAGAACTCGTTGATAGCGCCGATCCGGACAGCCCACCAGCGGGCGCCTTCCATTCGACCTTCGTATTCACGTCGTATGCGAATTGCTTATTGCTGATGTCTTTGCCTAACGTGATGTCGGCAATATAAGCCGTATCATATTCGGCTTCGTTGTTTTCTGACTCAGGATCCCAAGCAAGGGCTGTCGCCTTGGGCGCTATCACAGCAAACGCTTCGTTCGCCGGTGCGGCAGTAATCTTAACCGTTTCCAGCTTTGCGAGCTGCTTGGTCGCCACAGGCTTTGCAATCTCTACCGTCACCGTGCCGATAATGGGCTTATACAGCGCCTTGATGGTGAATGTTTGCCCGTCTTGCTCCACATCGTTTAGCAATTTGAATTCGGCTACCGGTGCAAGCTCATCTTCGCCATCAACCAAAATCCGTTCCATCTTTTCCGGTTCGACGATTTCCCAACCGCAGAACAAACCGCCATCAACCTCTGGGGCGGCAACAACGAAATGCTTCTCGCCGTCCTCTTCGAGCGAATATGATTCTTTAACCTCTTGCCCGCTTGAGTCGAGAAGAGCGCCATGGTTTTCATCGTTGACATCGCATGCGACTACGTCCACGTTGTATTTCATGGGATCCTGCGGAAGCGGGATGCCTGTACCCTCTTCAGTCACGAAGGTGACAGTGACTGTGATGCTGCCATCTGCGTTATGCACAGTATTTACGGGTTTGCCTTGCGCTTCGTTTGCACCAGAAGCATTTGCATTACTAGTCAGCTTCCTCGCTTGTGCAGCTTCGAGCCGCATAGTTGCCGTGTAGGTGGTTTCTTGATACACCTTGTCCGTTTCAATCATCACATCGCCCGAAACGCGCGACCAGGTGACAGGTACGGGCACCGAGCTACCCGTCCAAGCAAGCGTAGCCTCATTGGCAAGACCCGAAGCATCCTGCGTCGGGCCAGTTGGTCCTATTACATCGACCGTGAACGTATTCGCCTTGTCTTCGTAAATAGCGACAAAACTCAATGTGTAATTACTAGCGAACGGGCCGTCAGGCGTTCCCGGTAGCATGTTGATGGAAATCGCTTGGTCATTACTGTCCAAACCAAGTTGTTCTTCGGGTGACCCCGAGACACCATCTGCACCTATTGCCCAATGATCGAAATAGCGATCATCGGTATCTTCAGCCTTCAAGCGATGCACAGTTCCTTCGCGCCAACTATAATCTTTGCCCAAGTGCTGGTCGCTTATGGCATAGCGCACAAACACGTTATGTGTCAGCGTTGCAGTAACGTCGTAATACACATGCACTATCGCAGATGATCCGACCTCACTAGAAGGAACCTCGAGCGAGGCATACACGAAGTCTCCTCCGGTAATTCCCTCAACCTCGACATCCTCGGCATGAGCGCATCTCCAGGCTTCTTCTGAGCCTTTCTTCTTGTACTGCAGGTTCAGCGTGGCGTCATATGCCGTGTTCTGCGCCGCCTTGGTATGCGACGGATTCCACGCAATACCGCCATCGAGCGCCACATCGGGCGCAGAGAACGAAGTATTCGCTAGCGTCACGCCGAGGTTGGTCAGCTCAGGAAGCTGCTCGCCTGCAACCGGCTCGCCAAGAACGACTTCAACTTTGGAAACGATCGGGATGTACAAGGCATGCAGTCCGATCTGCTCCTTGTCCTTAAGCTCGATGCCGTTCTTCACCTGGAAGGTGTTCGCCTTGCCTTCGACTGCTTCTATCTTGTTCGCGCTCTCAGTATCGATCTCCCAGCCAGCGAACACACCTCCTGCTACAAAGGGCGGTTGAACCGTAAATTGCTGGTTTTCTCCGCCATCCTTTTCAATTTCAATATTTTCGTTAAAGGATCCGATATTGGTATCAACTCTGAGATACATATTGTAGTCATTCATAACCTTAACGATGATAGGCTTCTTTTCATTTTCATTTATTAGAAGGGTTGTACGGTCAATAGCTTCGATAAGCTGTTTTCT
>CAYOBD010000228.1:0-3924 GCA_964402005.1 uncultured Eggerthellaceae bacterium | reverse complement strand
GACAGTCCAGCAGCCTGGTCAAGGTCGTCGCCGATGATGCCCGCCGGGCACGAGCTGACTACGATGACGGCGCGCGGGTGCGGTGTGCGATCCTTGGCACGTCGTACAGCCTCCATCAGGGCGTCCGTGCCGCCGAACACGATCTGCGGTTCATCCATGTCCGTGCATTCCAAGCGCGGTGCAAGCGAGGTCGGCATCAGCTCGCCTCGCTCGTAAAGTACGCGTCGGCCCGTGGACGTGAAGGCCGCAAGCGTGATGTTCGCGCAGCTGCGCGGCGCATGCGCGACCACGACCGCATCGCGCACGTGCAGCGCGGCTGATATTGCCCCGTTGAATGCGCATCCGTGCAGAGGCTCGCCTGAAACCAGCGTCTTGGACAGATAGCGATTCGGATTGGTGAGGTCGGGATCGTCCCAGTAGGGGATGGCCGGGGCGGTGGTTGCCGAGCCGCCGCCGGAGGTTGCTTTGTCGTCGGAGGTTGCTTTGTTGTCGGAGGTTGCTTTGTCGTCGGCGGTTGCGTCGTCGTCAGTGCTGGGGGCAGCGGTTGCGCCGTCAGGAGCGTCGGCGACGGTGGCGCCTGCGGCTTCGTCGGCCGCGGCATCGCTGGCGTGTGCCCGTGCGGCCCGCTCTGCTTTCGCAGGGCTTCCTCCTCCCAACACGGCCTCTTCGAGCTCCTCGTCGGTAAGCGGTCGCGCAGCATGCAATGGCACGCCCGCTGCCAAGCTCGAGGCCATATTCGCGAACAATGCGCACAGTCCTTCATCCTCGGCAAGCTCCATCACGGTGGCATGTGCGCGCTCGGCACGCGCGAACGCGTCCGAACGTGGTATGTCGGCGAAGACCGGCAGGCCCACGGCGCGGGCGAACCGTATGACGCGCTCTTCTTCGTCGGCAACGTTTCTCCTGTTGAGCACGATGCCGGCCACGCGCTTGCAGTCATCGCCGTCGAAATTGCGGATGCCACGCAGGATGTTGTTGGCGGCGTAGAGCGACATGAACTCGCCGGATGTGACCACCAGCACCGTATCGGCGTATTCGCGCCGGATCGGCACGGCGAATCCGCCACAGACTACATCGCCCAGCACGTCGTAGACGGCGAAATCGTAGCGCGCCTCGAGCTTGAACTGAGCGAGTAGGTCGAACGTGGAAATGATGCCGCGCCCCGCGCATCCTACGCCCGGCTTCGGCCCGCCAGCTTCCACGCACCCCACGCCGGCGAACCCTTCATGCAGCACGGCGCGCAGATCGTAGGCGTCAGGTCGCGTGTCGCGCAGGTAATCGAGCACGGTTGTGATGCGCGCACCGCCGAGCAGCTGGCGCGTCGAATCGTGCTTGGGGTCGCATCCGATCTGCACGACAGACCGTCCCGTCAGCGCCAGCGCCGCCGACAGGTTCGCGCTGATCGTGGATTTCCCGATTCCACCTTTCCCGTATACCGCGATATGCCTCATAGGCCGCCTTTCGTTTACTTGCTTTCTGCATTGTATGCGTTGGTGCGTCCAGTAGGGATGCTTTTCCATTGCTCTTTTGCATCGCAGTGTAGAAAGAGTCCGAAAAGTACAATGGGTCCGGAAAATGCAATGAGTTCGAGAAATGCAAAGAGTCCGAAAAGTGCAATGTGATTGATTTCAGATGGGTAAGATTCACGAGATTGGCATTTTCGGACTCGTAGCTCTTTATGACGAGCTGATGGCGCTTGTTCTCGCTCGCCCTTTCCATTGTCTGAGATGTCGTGACGTCCAATCCGACAAGTTCACCATAGCGCTTTTATTGCATCTCTGTGTCGGTGTACGATTGGCTTAGTTGCAGGGTGACGGGAGAAAGCCCGCATCTGGTCAGGCGAAGAAAAATGCGGCTTATTGTATACATTATCCAGCAACGTGATAAAATTCTTCTATTAGGGTTTCAAGCATATCGGGATTCGCATTATAATTGCCGTGTTATAAGCGATTTGATTATGACGAAGGCAGCCCGTGTAACGCCTCTCCCATGCGCGAGCCTGCCAAATGTGCAACCTGGTTATCCCACCCATAACTCGGCCAGGTTGCGTGCATCGGTTGCGGTATCCTCTGTGATACCGCAACCTTTGCCCTGGGAAGGGACTTCATAGGCGCCCCTGCGAAGTCCCGTCCCAGGGCAAAAACGCAAGCGCGGTGCGGGGATGGCGCCTGCGCGAGACGATCGAAGGGGTCCTGCGCCAAGCGGGACACGAGAGGGAGAGGGAATCCGGTGAAATACTCCATGAAGCGTATCGGTGCGGTTGTTTCCGGGCTGGCGCTTGTGTTCGCGTGCTTGGCGGGCGCCGCAGGGCTTGCGGGCTGCTCGGGCAACGGCGGCCAAGCGGGCAGCGGCCAGGCTGCTGACACCAGCGGCGATGCTGCTGGAGCCGCTCAGGCTGTCGGGACCGAAGATGGCCAGGATGGCCAGGCAGCCGATGCCGCTCCGAACAATCCGCCCGAGCTTGAGGGATTGACTTACGAGTCCTCGATGGACCCGCAATACGCCACTCAGTTCAACGTCTACTACTACAGCGATGGCTTCAAGGTGCTCGATGTCGCGAACGATGCGCAGTACCTGGTCGTGCCCGAGGGCGCGCAGGTGCCAGCCAATTTGCCTCAGGGCATGGTGGTGCTCCAGCAGCCGCTGAGCAATGTCTATGTGGCTGCCACGGCGGCGCCGGCGCTGATCGATGCTATCGGCGGGCTCGATGCGGTTACCATGTCGGGCACGGATGCGGACGGATGGTCGGTGGACGCCATGCGCGAAGCCATCGAGGCCGGTACGATCACGTATGTGGGCAAGTACAGCGCCCCAGACTACGAGACGCTGGTCGACAAGGGTTGCGACATGGCTCTGGAATCGACGATGATCCTGCATTCGCCCGATGTGAAAGAGGCGCTCGAGAAGCTGGGCATCCCGGTGATGGTCGAGCATTCAAGCTATGAGGCCGATCCGATGGGCCGCGTCGAGTGGGCGCGTTTCTACGGTGCGCTCCTGAACTGCGAAGAGCAGGCCGATGCCTTCTTCGCTGAGCAGGCGAAATTGGTTGAGGACCTGGGAAGCTTCGAGAACACGGGCAAAACCGTGGCGTTCTTCAGCGTGAACAGCAACGGCCAGGTGGTCGTGCGCCGGCCAGGCGACTTCATCACGCGGAGCATCGATATCGCGGGCGGCGTGTACCCGTTCTCATACTTGGATGATTCGGGCAAGCTGTCGACGATGAAAATCTCGATGGAGGAGTTCTACGCCACGGCCGTGGATGCCGACTACCTGGTGTACAACGGCACAATCGAAGCGCCGCTGAAGAGCATCGACGACTTGCTTGACAAGAACCAGACCTTCGCCGAGTACAAGGCGGTTAAAGAGGGGCATGTGTACACGACCGACAAGGATATGTACCAGGAAACCGACAAGTTGGCGGAGCTTATCAACGATTTCCATATCCTGGTGACTGACGGCGATCCTGCCAGCCTGGTATTCTTGAAGAACGTGGAATAGGGGATCATGTCCGAGGAGCAGAAGAAATCTTCCGATGTGCTGGCCGATGCGGGCGCTTCGGCTGCGTCGGGCGCTTCGGCGCCATCGAGTGGTGCGGCCGCACAGGGCGCTTCGGCTGCGTCGGGCGCCTCGGGCGCGCACGGTTCCGATTCTAGCAGCTTCCGTTCGCTCAACTTGAAGCGGCGGATGCGCTATACGGCTGTGTTCGTGGGCATGGCCATCGTACTCATCGTGGTCGCGGTGCTGAATATCAATACCGGCAACATCGACATCTCGGTGGGCCAGATCTTCCAAGTGCTGCTGGGGCAGGGCACTGACAAAGGTACGACCGATATCATCATGAACCTGCGTATGCCACGCATCATCATGGGTCTCATGCTGGGCGGTGCGCTCGGTGTGGCGGGCTTCCTGCTGCAGACGATCTTC
>CAYOBD010000227.1:0-3949 GCA_964402005.1 uncultured Eggerthellaceae bacterium | reverse complement strand
TGTTAAGCACGCCGCCAGCGTTCATCCTGAGCCAGGATCGAACTCTCCGTTCGAAAAAGCTCTATTCAAAAGATTAACGTAAGCCTTTCAAGCCCATTTTCATAGGCTCTGTCTTTATTCCATCCGGTATCCAGTTTTCAAGGTCCTCCCCGTTCAGCCGCTTGATTTCTGCTGAAATCCTTGACTGCACGGGGCGTCGTCCTCGCAAGAACGGCGACTACCAATAATACGGTGTTGAAATGCGTCCGTCAAGAGAAAATTTGCAGTCCCTGAATCTTCATAATTAGCCGACATTCATCATTTCTTCAGTGACCTCACAACGAAAACTGCTGCAGAAACGAAGGCTGCAATGGCCGTCACACCCATGCTCGCGTTGCTAGGATGCACCATACTGTCAGGTGGCGCCAGCTTGCAATTCAATCGCTACGGGAGCGCGAGTGCTGTAGCTCCAAGTCTCTCGTCCAGAAAGCCGTCATAGATTCGTCGGTTACAATGTGCCGTGCAATGTTAAACAGCGATTGATTGCAGGAAGCCATATGAATACGAAGCCCAAAGTACGCATTGAGATTCCTGACTGGGTTATGACGGCCCTCTCGGTACTCGAAATGGATGGCTTTGAAGCTTGGCTTGTCGGTGGGTGCGTGCGCGACAGCATTCTTGGTCGCCCGGTGCACGATTTCGACATCGCGACGAATGCAACCTGGCGCGAAGTTGCACAGGCGTGCGCCCAACATGGAATCACCACGCATGAGACTGGCATCAAACATGGAACGATTACAGCAGTCGTAGGCGGAAACGCTATAGAAATCACCACATTCAGAACCGATTGCGGTTATTCTGATGGACGCCATCCCGACAGAGTTGCGTTCGTCCAGAGCATCGAAGAAGACCTGGCGCGGCGCGATTTCACCATGAACGCGCTCGCCTACCATCCTGAACGCGGACTTTGCGATCCGTATCGCGGCTACGATGATATCGAACAGCACGTGATCCGCTGCGTCGGCGACCCCGACAGCCGTTTCCGCGAGGACTCCCTGCGCATCCTACGCGGATGCCGTTTCGCATCGCAGCTCGGCTTTGCAATCGAACCTGCCACGTTGGAGCAAATGGTGCACAACAAGCTGGCGCTCCAGCGGGTATCGGCCGAACGCGTGACCGCCGAACTGCAGGCGATGCTTTTGGGTGACCACATTTACGGCGCGCTCATGGCGACGTTCGACGCGCTCTGCGGCGCCCTGCCTGAAATCGCCGCGATGAACGGATTCGAGCAGCACACGCCCTATCATATATATGACGTTTGGGAGCATACGGCTTACGTCGTGCAATATACACCCCCCTATCCCCTAATCAGATGGGCTGCGCTCCTCCATGATTCCGGCAAACCTGCAGCGTTTTTCATGGATGGCGAACGCGGGCATTTTTACGGGCACGCGCGCCTGAGCGTCATCATGGCGAAGAGCGTACTCGGCCGTCTGTGCTTCTCGCAGGATTTCGTCTCCGATGTGCTCGAACTCGTCCGCGCACACGACGACGTGATTCAGCCTGCGCCTCGCCCGGTCAAGCGCGCGCTTGCGCGCCTCGGCGGACGCACCGATCTGTTCAAGTCTCTTTGCGAGCTGAAACGCGCCGATGCGATGGCGCAGGCGCCGCGGTGCGCGCCGCGTATCGCCCTTGCGGATGATCTGCTTAGCACATTGGATGAGATATTGACGACCCACGCAGCCTTTGCGGTGAAAGACCTCGAAATCAATGGGCGTGACCTGATGGAGATGGGTGTGAAACCAGGCCCCGATCTAGGGATGCTCCTGCAGCGAGCGCTCGACGCCGTAATCGACGACGAAGTACCCAACGAGCGCGGTGCCCTGCTTGAGCTGATGAACCGCTTGATAGATTAACGGGCCAATTCGAACGTTAAATCCATGCAATCGATACGGGAAGCATCCGGACTGCAATAGCACACCCCTATAATGACAAGCGGATAACATGAACCGACACGAAAGGCGGCGCGATATGGTGCGTTTGGGAATCCTCGGTTACGGAAATCTTGGCAAGGGCGTTGAGCTGGCTGTTCGCCAGAACCCGGACATGGAGCTTGCAGCGGTGTACTCCCGCAGAGATCCAGCAACCGTGCAGGTTGCAACGGCAGGCTTGGCTGTTCTGCCGGCTTCAGCACTCGAAAGCGGCAACGAGCCCATCGAAGTGCTGATCATCTGCGGTGGAAGCGCTACTGACCTGCCTAAGCAGACCCCGCACTATGCATCGCTGTACAACGTGGTCGACAGTTTCGATACGCATGCGCGAATCCCCGAGCACTTTGCAGCCGTGGACGAAGCTGCACGCAATGCAGGCAATGCAGCATTAATCTCGTGCGGATGGGATCCGGGCCTATTCTCGCTCAACCGCCTTATGGGCAACTGCATTTTGCCCGACGGCGCAGACTACACCTTCTGGGGCAAGGGCATAAGCCAAGGCCATTCGGATGCGATCCGACGCATCGAGGGAGTCGCAGATGCGAAGCAGTACACCATCCCTATCGAGTCGGCGCTCGAGGAGGTGCGCTCCGGCAGCAACCCGGAGTTGACTGCCCGCGAAAAGCATCTGCGCGAATGTTTCGTCGTACTGGAAGATGGCGCTGATGCCGCCGCGGTCGAACGGCAGATCGTGACGATGCCGAATTACTTCGATGAATATGACACCACTGTGCACTTCATCAGCCAGGAGGAGCTCGATCGCGATCATTCGGCCATGCCGCACGGAGGCTTTGTCCTGCGTAGTGGAAAAACTGCAAGCGGTGCGAACATGGTAATCGAATACTCGTTGAAGCTGGATTCCAATCCCGAATTCACCTCTTGCGTACTCGTTGCTTACGCGCGCGCAATCGCGCGCTTGGCAGCCGAAGGGCGCACGGGCGCAACCACCGTATTCGACATCCCACCGGCCTACCTCTCGCCGCTCGATGGAGCTGAACTGCGCGCGCATCTGCTTTAAGCGCACAACGCAGCCAACGCAGAAGGGGCACCCGGTTCGGGTGCCCCTTCTTGTAGCCGCAGCATGCGGAAAGTCAGCGAGCGGGACCGCGGCGGTAGCTCATTCAGCCGTTCATCAGAACGGCGGGAAGAAAAGCTCGTACCAGCGAATGAATATATATATCGCCCAAACATGGCGCCAGAGCAACGCCTTGTGCCTGGCAAACCAGATGGGATGACTCACGCGCGGTTTTTCGCCCAGGAACGCGTCGAGCAACGCGCCGATCTCGTCGACGTTGAAGAACTCTGCAGCCGCTTCGCTCTCAAACGCCCGCCGTATATCGCCGTTGACTGCGGAATCGCGCATCCAGCGGCTGATTGGCACGGGAAATCCCAGCTTCCTTCGATAAGCGACCTCATCGGGCAACACACGAGAAGCAGCAGCACGCAAGGCGATTTTGTTGCCCTCCTTACCCGCTTTGAAGCGCGAGGGCATCCGCCGAGCGATATCGAACATGCGCAAATCGCAATAAGGCATGCGGATATCGAGTCCCGTCCCTCGCGCAATCTGAGCGGAGTTGAATAGGATGCTGCCTTCGAAATAGCTGCGCAAGTCCACGTAGAGCATCCAGGCAAGTGGATCGTAGGCGCGTCCCTTCGCCCCGCGATCATTCATGTATGCGCGCGCCGATCGATTGGGATAGAACTTCTTCAGATATCGGCGCTGCTCCGCATCGTCCATGATATAGGTCGTGCCGTAGTAGGTCGGATCGGGCGCCATCTTGCGCAGATGCGCCTTGGCATACACGCTGTAACCTGCGAAGAATTCGTCTGCCCCCTCACCGGAGAAGCACAGCGTCGATTTCTCCGCCACCTGCTTGCATGCGCAGTAGAGCGAGAGGCCTGCGGCATCGGCAGAGGGCTGTTCGTAGGCAAGCAGGAATTCGTCGACTGTTGAGAAGAACTGCTCGGGTGTCACGGTG
>CAYOBD010000226.1:0-3953 GCA_964402005.1 uncultured Eggerthellaceae bacterium | reverse complement strand
CGTGTTCAACACGGAGGGCGAAGATATGCTTGGCGAGGCTCTGCCTCCGCGCAGCTACCGCCATGACTACGAGGAGCTCGAGGCTCTGCTCGGTTCGATGGATTCGCTCGGCTTCACGCTGACCTCGCGCGAGGAGGAAGAAGCCTCCAACGCGGCTGAGGACGAGTAACCGCAGGCTTGCTGTTAGTTGGAAAGCGCCCCATCAATAGAGATGGGGCGCTTCTTTTTGCCACAACAATTGATCTGCCTAGGCTGCCATCCTGCTGCATTTTCATGCATTGGTGCTGATGTTTTACAATGAGTGCAAATGCGAAAGGGAGCTTATGAAGAACCATACATTCACATTCATGGGAACGGGTGCCGGATGCGGCGTGCCGGCTTTCTTCTGCGAATGTCCAGCGTGTGAGGAAGCGCGGGCTAATCCGCAAGCGCGACGAGGCGATTGCGGAGCACTCGTCACGGGAGAGCAACGCGTTCTGATCGATACGCCCCCGGATATACGTGGATACCTGGACCGTGAGGGAGTTCGTAGCATCGATGCGCTGCTGTACACGCACTGGCATTTCGACCACGTGGGTGGACTTGGGGAGCTCGAGTATATGGTGCAGCTCGTAACCAAGCATGCAATTCCAACCTATGCGAGCCCTTTTACGTTTGAAAGCATCGGAAGGGAATTCGCCTACATGATGTATTGCCTGAACGGGTTTAAGTGGAATTCCTTCGAAGAGCTTGAAATCGATGGCGTGACCTACACGGCATTACCGGTAACCCATGCGCCTGGAACATATGGATACCTGATTGAGACATCCGATACGCGCATGTTCTACGCGTCTGATACCGGAGTGCTCCCGCCCGAGACTGCCGAACGTGTACGCGGAGCGGATATCCTTGCGATGGATGCCACGTTTTGGAAAGAAAATGCCGCACCAGAGAACCACCACAGCGTTCAGGAATGCATTGAAGAGGGACTCTCGCTCGATGTGGGAAAGATTTATCTGACGCATCTCTGTATGCACTATTCAGAGCCGATCACGCTCGCGCAGCTCGAAGAATATCTGAAGCAATATGACGGACGTGTCGCACCTGCTGCAGATGGCATGTCATTTGCCATATAGCTTGTAGAAATGCGCATGTAGTAAACTGTCTTCTAATTGAGATAGATGGTCGTAAATGACCGTATAAGTCAGTAATTCTGATGCGTTGCTGGCGCTGCTTCTGCTCGCAACCAGGAAGCGCCGCGAGCAGTAGATAGTTTCGCTAATGCCATATGGCTAAGCGACTTCTGTGACGATGCATTTAAGGCCGGCAAGGTCAACGACCTTGCCGGCCTCGTCGGCAATAGCTGCAAAGATTTATAAAACTCGTTATTGTTCTGGCCAGATTAAATTAAAGTTTCGATGTTTAATCGCAAAAAAGCCTTTGAGGTATGATACTCACTACGCATTGAGCGCGGCCAATCAGCTGCGTTCTGAGATAAGGGAAGGCGAAAAGATGAGTGATGTGAAGGATCCCCTGACGCTACCCCATGACCAGCTGGAAGCAATCCAGCTGGAAGGGGTTAAGAAGACCGTTATAGCATGCTATGAGAATATTCCCTTTTATAAGAACCTTTTCGACGAGGCGGGTTTCGATCCGTATAGCGTAAAAAGCTTGGATGACATAGCTAAGGCTCCGTTTACCACGAAGCAGGACCTGCGTGACGGATATCCTTACAAGATGTTTGCAACTCCGCTATCCGAGGTCCGAGAAATCCACATGTCCTCGGGTACAACCGGCATTGCGACTGTCGGTGGCTACACGCAGCACGATTTGGACATTTGGGGCCAGTGTTTCGCGCGCGGTATCGAATACGCAAAAGGCGACGAGCACGACGTTGTCCATATCTGCTATGGTTATGGCCTGTTCACGGGTGGGTTGGGTGCGCATTACGGCGGCCTGTACACTGGTGCAACGGTCATACCGATGTCTGCAGGAAATACCGAGCGCCAGATTCGCGTATTGCGCGAGATGGGGTCAACCATCCTTTGCTGCACTCCGAGTTACGCCATGCACATTGCCGACACGGCCATAGAAATGGGCATCGATCCTGCTAAGGATTTCACATTGCGCGCAGGTATCCACGGCGCAGAACCGTTCAGCGACAACTTCCGTGCCGATCTGGAGAAGAAGCTCAATTACAAGGTGCTCGATGTCTACGGCTTGACCGAAACGACGGGACCTGGCGTCGCTATAGAGTGCTGGGAGCAGAATGGCTTGCATCTCGCTGAAGATCACTTCTATGCAGAGATCATCGATCCCGCTACCGGTGAAGTGCTCCCTGATGGCGAATGGGGCGAACTTGTCCTTACAACCGTCGATCGCGAGGCGACCCCTGTCGTACGCTATCGCACACGGGATATTACGCGCATCCTTCCCGGAGAGTGCGCGTGCGGCCGTACGCATCGCAGGATAGACCGTCTGCACGGCCGCACGGACGATATGCTCATCATCCGTGGCGTTAACGTGTTCCCGAGCCAAATCGAAGACGTTATGAAGACCGTACCGGAGCTGTCCAGCTGGTATCAGGTAGAGGTTGCAACGGTTGCAAATCTCGACCGAGTAACACTGAAGGTCGAGATGGAACCCGAATTCCAATTCGACGAAATCGCCGCCATCGAGCGTTTGCAAAAGCAGGTGGAAGCGAAGATGAAGACCGCATTGTCGGTCGGATTGAAGGTGCGCATCGTTGAGCCGAAGTCGATACCGCGCTCAGAGGGCAAGGCCAAACGCGTTATAGATCTGAGAGAGGGCGTGAGGTAGATGGTCGAACAGATTACCGTATTCCTGGAAAACTCAGAAGGAAGGCTTTCGGCGCTGTGCCGCACGCTCGCGGACAACGGCATAAACATGCAAGCGCTTTCGATCGCCGATACCACTGATTATGGCGTCGTGCGTATCATCTGCGATGACCCTAGCCGAGCTTTAGAAGTTCTTGGACGCAACGATTTCCGCGCAATGGCAACGAAGGTTTCGGCCATACAGGTGCCGAATGTACCTGGCGGATTGGCAAAGCTGCTTGAGACCCTCGATGCGCTCGATCTGAACATCGAGTACGGATATTGCTTCTCGTCCGGAAGTGATATTGCGATAGATGTGCTCAAGATTAAGGGTGCCGAGAAAGCTGATGAAGCCGCGCGTGCACTCGAATCGGCAGGATTCAAGCTGCTCTCGCAAGAAGACTTGGCGTAAGAGCGTCATTCGCGACTATATGAATGGTGGCTTTGCGCTGATGCGTTGCTTGTCAGAATGCTTGTCGCCATGCTGATGTAACATGCATCGATAGTGAAAATACGTGCCGCATGCGCGCCATGCGGCACGGCTGTATAAACAAGCCAGAAATGAGCGGATTTGAGCAGCTACTACGAGCAAAGGGAAAAGAACCTGCGCCATAGGCGCATGAATCCGATTCGGCGCATCATCAACGATTGGTGGGACCGTCTCGTCGGTGCTGCGCATGACGGCTCGCTTTCCGATCAGGATGAGGAATATGAAGCGGGGCGTACCTCCCGCGATTTCATGTGGAACTCCATCGGGCAAGGCGCCTGGGGTGCGGTGTTCCCGCTTCTTACGATTGTCGTTACGCAGCTGGTCGGTCCTGAGCGCGCGGGCATGTTCTCGCTGGCGTTCGTAACAGCGAATCTACTCTACATTGCCGGATGCTATGGCGTGCGTACGTATCAGGTATCTGATCTCGATGAATACCACGGATTCTGGGATTACCAGGTGAACCGCATAATCACGTGTGCGGCAATGCTGCTCGTCGGGTTCATCTATTTCACGATCCGCGGATATACGGGCGAGATGGCGCTGATGAGCTTCGGCATATTGTTCTTCAAGGCCTTCGATGCACTTGGCGATGTTTGCGAGGGCCGTCTGCAGCAGGTGGATAAGCTTTATTTGGGCGGCGTATCGAT
>CAYOBD010000225.1:0-3953 GCA_964402005.1 uncultured Eggerthellaceae bacterium | reverse complement strand
CACCTTGAACTGAATCTCGCTGTACCCACCAGCCTCGGACGGCATCACGTCGAGCAGCTCGATCTTCCATTTGCGGGATGCGGCGAAACGCTCGTACATCTTGAACAGGTCGCCTGCGAAGATCTTTGCCTCATCGCCGCCTGCGCCGCCGCGAATCTCTACGATGATGTTCTTCTCATCGGCTGGATCGGCGGGGATCACCATGAACTTGATCTCCTCTTCGATGCCGGGAAGCTCTGCCTCGATGCGAGCGATCTCCTCCTGCGCGAACTCCTTCATCTCTGCATCGCCGAGCATCTCCTTGGCCTCAGCCAAGTCGTCTTCCGCCTGCACGAATGCACGGGCTTGCTTCACGAGCGGACCCTGGTCGGCGTATTCCTTCGCCAAGCGGTTGTATTCCTTCTGGTCGGCAATCACGGCCGGATCGCCCATCTTCTGTTGCAGCTCCTCGTAAGCCTGGATGATCTTCTCCAACTTATCGCGCATATCGGTCTCTGCCATGACCGGCTCCTATCGATCGGGGTGGATGCGAAAAAACGAGCCGCTCCAGGACATACCTGAAGTGGCCCGCAAACTATGGACTGGTTGTAACGCTAGTATTTCCCAGGAATCTTCCGCATGGCTGCATCATATCAGATGCAGAAAACTGGGCGCCCTATCGAAGAAGGGCGCCCATTCGAACTACATGAGGGAAGCGAAGTTCGCATCGATCGCCCTCGGGCTGTCCGTACAAGCGACGCTGAGCGACACAATGTCCGAACAGGTGATGCTCCGCGACTCAACGTCCTAATAGGCGACACTGCGCGACACAACCTCCGTATAGGCTATGCCATACGACACAGCGTCCGAGCATATGACGCTGCGCGACACAACGTTCGAGCAAGCGATGCTGGGGCGCAATGCCTTGCATGCGGCAATGGAACCAGATTCCTTTGCCGCATGTTCGGTCTACTTCCCCATCACGTTTTGCTAGAGCAAGTTCCTCGCGATTCCGATGATATCGTCCACGCCGAAGCCGTCGGACAAATCGATGCCCTTCACGCTGGAAAGCTCGCTGCCCAGCACGGCGTTCGCCAGATTCGACAGCATGTTCGACTGCGTCGACTGCGATTGCGCCGCACCACCGAACAAAGACGATGCCAGCGCATGCACGCTGTTGCCGCTGTCGGACAACATGCCCGATGCCAGGCCCGAAAGACCGGTCAAATCGGTCTCACCAGGGCTTGCCAAAGCGGAGAACGCCGCTAGCACCTGGCTGGCCTGATCGCGCGGAATCTCCTCTTCGATGCCGCTCGTCGCGCGAATCGTCGAGTACGGATGCTCCGAGAGGCTTCCCAGCAAATCGGGATTCTCCATAACGCCACCGACCAGGTTTTTAATCATCGACATAGTATCCATAGCGCCCTCCTTGCCACTCGGTTTTCACATACAAGAAGATTATAGCGAATGACTTCGCTCTCGAAAGGCGAACCAGAAGACGCGATGAACCGCGCCGCAAGGTACTGCCCGCGGGTCGCTGCCTGCACGCCGCAAGGTACTGCCCGCGGACCAGCTGTCCCCGAAAAGGCGATTAGCGCTCGACTTGCGCCGTTCCGAACTCCGCGAATGCGTCGCGCTCCTGCAGCAGGTTGACCAGCGCCGGCAGCAGGGCACGCTCAGCGGAACGCGTGTCGATGTCACGGTTCACGAACAGCTTGACCTCGGCTTGGATGGCGCCCAGATTGGCACCGGAGACGTTCGCCTTGGGGCGCTTCTCCTCGTAATCAATGCCGCATTCTTTCTGCCGATCGAGCAGCACCTGCTCGCATTCGACCAGCAGCCCTTCAACATCGGGCACAGTCGTCTTGAGCGTGAAAGGTACGACAATGGTGTAGAAGGGCAGCTTGCGTGCGACGGTCTCAGAAACCATCTTGGAATTCGGCACTAAATATTCGATGCCATCCTCATCAACTAGTTTGGTCAAACGCCATCCGACATCGACGATTTGGGCTTCTTTGACTCCACCGATAACTACCCAATCTCCCGTCGCCAACGTTTCGGACAGCGAAATGATGATGCCGCCGATCAAGTTCGCAATCGTCTGTTGCGCACCTAGGGACACGGCCACGCCGACGATGCCGAGCGCACCCAGAATGCCCGCCATATCGATGTTGAATGCAATATCCAGAATGCAGGCTATCGCCCAAACGGAAACGCCGACGCGCACGATGTTTTTGAAAATGGTGCCGCCGCGCCGGCTCTTCTCGTCATTGACAAGAAACTTTTTAACCGGGAGCATGATCAGGCGATACAGCACATAGGCCATGACGATGATGGCGACGCACGATATCACTTTGATAAGGATATCCCACCAGAAATCGGAACTCATCGCATCCTGGGCCGCTTGCGAGAGCACCGATGTCGTGCTTGAGGTCTCTTCCATCGCTCCCTACCCTTCCGTTAGCGCAGCTGACGCGCCTCGAATGCGCCGCTCTCGTAAATCCCGTAGCTATGCGCGCCGTCCTTGGGCAGACCCACGCTGCCAGGGTTGAACAGCCAGACGCCAGCGCGCTCTTCGTTTACCCGCACGTGCGTATGGCCCGACACGAATGCACTCCCCTGCGCGAGCGGAGGCAGCGCATCGGGCGCAAACAGATGCCCATGCGTGCAGAACAGCTGACGCGTGCCGTCGTAGAGTACGGCGTAATCGGCCATACAGGGGAAGTCGAGCACCATCTGGTCGACTTCCGCTTCGCAGTTGCCGCGCACGGCGACCACGCGCCCCGTCAGGCTATTCAGCATCGGGATGACCTCTTTGGGAGCATATTCCTCAGGCAGATCGTTGCGCGGACCGTGGTAGAGCAAATCGCCCAGCAGCACCACTGTATCGGGCGCCTCGGCATAGACGGCGTCCATGAGCGCTCGGCACCAACGCGCCGAGCCGTGTATGTCGGATGCAAATAAAAGCTTCATGATGCGAGATTATAGCGTGCAGGGAACATTGCGCCAACGCCATGCATCCCGCGAGGCCCTACGCCAATGCCGTGCGCCCCCTGCGGAACAGTGCATAAATGCCATGCGCCCCTTGCAGTCGCTAGAACAGTTCCAGAATCGCTTCCTTTGGCTGGGCACCCATGGTACGCGCCGCAGCCTGACCATCTTTGAAGACGATGAAAGTCGGCACGCTCATGATACTGAGGCCGCGAGCGATATCCATGCTCTCGTCGATGTCGAGCTGATACACGTAGGCCTTGCCGTCCATCTCGGCAGCAACCTCTTCGATAACAGGTGCCATCATCTTGCAGGGACCGCACCACGTGGCAAAAAAGTCCACGAGTACCGGCTTATCAGCGGAAAGGACCTTCTCCTGGAAATCAGCGGCCGATATTTGCTGAGCCATCATGACTCCTTTCGATAGTAGCATCACGCTTTGGAGTTCGCGTCCATTCTATGAGCTAGTACCATATTCAACCACAGCATATCGGCGACTGTCGCCAACCCGTCAAGCAACGGTTGGCATGAGGGAATTGTTTACACTCCAGAAACGAAGCGCCTCCCCGAAAGGAGGCGCCAATGTGAGATTAAGGCGACCTTAATTTCACATTCCGAAGCAACGCATCCTAAAATGTGAAATTAAGGTCGCCTTAATTTCACATTCTGGAACAAACGAAGCACCCCCTCGAGAGGGGATGCTTCGCGTGCATTAGAACCTTTGCAGGTCGCCCAAGGCAAGTCGACAAGGTACCTGCGGCTTCGCGGCGCGCAAGCCATCAAAACGGCGAAACACACCTATACAACAGCATCATGCAACAGATCGACCATCTGCTGAACGGGCCAGCTGCCCTGATCGCCTTCCGTACGCTCGCGCACGCTGATGGTGCCCTGCTCAACCTCCTTGTCGCCAAGGACGATCATGTAGGGGATCTTCTGCGCCTGGGCCTTCGCAATCTTCACGCGCATGGGCTCGTTCTGCT
>CAYOBD010000224.1:0-3959 GCA_964402005.1 uncultured Eggerthellaceae bacterium | reverse complement strand
GTACTTGTAGAAGCGCTGCGGCGGGAAGTACATGCGGTACTTCTCGACGAAGTCGTCGTAGCTCTCGATAGGATAGCCGAGCGGCTTCAGGATGTCGTAGTAGACATCCTCGAGCGTCTTCCACGGCCAGTTCGCCTCGTCGCAGCCCGTCGCGATGGACAGCGCTTTCCAGAACTCGAAGTCGTCATGGCGATCGAACTTGGGCTTCATGGCGCGCTGGCTGCACAGGATGGAGTCGGTGACGCCATAGTTCGTGTGCACGATGGGACGCTCGAGAGCGCCGGCCGCCGGCAGCACGTAATCGGAGTAAAACGCGGACGGGGTCATCCAATAGTCCACGGTGACCATGAACTCGACGCGCTTGAGGGCCTCAAGCGTCATCTTGGAGTCGCCGTAGGAGTTGATGGGGTTGGTGGCATTCACGATGAGAGCGCGCACCGGATAAGGATCGCCTGTGATGATGGCCTTGAAGATGGACGGGCCATGCGCCTCGCACATCCATTCGGCCGTGGGGGCCTTGCCCCAGGTGGCGATTGCGGTGTCGCGAATCATCTGATAGCCGGGCCAGCTGGTCAGCTTGAACTTGTTCGAGCCGATCTGCTTGGCTTTCTGCTCCTCAGGCAGCACGTCGTTGGCCTCGAGTTCCTCGTCGGTGAGGAAGCCGAACGACGGACCAGGCATGAGGTCGCCGCCCGGGCAGTCCAGGTTGCCCGTGATGGCGCGCATGAGGGCGCGCGCATGGCTGCCGGCGCCGGACGTACGGCCCAGCTGGTCCCACGTGCAGCCCCACTGGATGTTGCCGGGCTTGTTCTTGCCGTACAGGCGTGCAGCTTCGCGAATCTGCTGCGGAGTGAGCCACGTTATGGGGGCTGCCCACTCGGGGGTGTACGGCTTCATGTGCTCAACGAGCTCGTCCCAACCGACGCACCAGTTTTGGACGAACGCCGCGTCATACAGGTTTTCGAAAATGAGCACGTGCAGCATGGCCAGCGACAGCGCCGTATCGGAGCCGGGACGCAGCGGCAGCCACAGGTCGGCCTTCGCAGCGGTCTCGGAGTAACGCGGATCGACGACGACGAGCTTCAGGCCGTCGAGCTGCAGGTCCGTGTAGCCCTTCATGCCGGGCATCGTGGATGCGCCGGGGTTCATGCCCCACAGGAACACGACCTTGGAAGAACCCAGGTCGGTCTCGAACGGAGACCAGCCGGAGATGGCCGTCTCGATCATGAAGGTGGGGATCCAGCACAGAAGTGCGTTATGGAAGCCGTTCGGCGTGCCGAAGTAGTTCATCCAACGGCGGCGCGCCCAGTCGTCGGTACGCGTCGTGCCGCCCGCCGTAGCCACGGCCTCGGCGCCGCTCTCCTCGCGGATCTGGCACAGCTTTTCGGCGATTTCCTGGATAGCCTGATCCCACGGGATCTGCTCCCATTTGTTTTCGCCCTTCTTCCCGATGCGCTTCAACGCATGGTTGATGCGGCCGGGATGATTCACGTGCAGCAGCGCCACATTGCCGCGGCAGCACAGCCCGCCGGCGTTCGTGTAGTCCGGGTCGCCTTCAATCTTGATGACGTCGCCGTTCTGCACGTAAGCCAAGACGCCGCAATTCTGATGGCAGAAATAGCATGCGGACTTCTTGACCTCGACACCGGGAGCGTGGATATCGATTGTTGCCATCGATGTATCCCCCCTCTTCCTTTGTCCTATCCAATACCTCGTCCAGATTGCCTCTCCGATTGAGTCAATCAGACGAATTATAGCGAGTGAGAAACCCGTATGCCCCATCGATATTAGACAAGCACAAATACATAAGGTGAACGGTTTGCACGAAACAAAGCAGCGCAAGCACAAGACGAAAAGCGTGCGAAGCCTGAGCGAAGAATCATTTACTTTCCAGCGAATCCGCAACGGCTTTCTAGCGGCTCTTCTGAAAGAAACGCCCCCTAGCATCCTTGGTCGCCGGCGGCAAGCGCTACCGGCAGACGCGCGGTCCGCCAATCGAACGCGCAGTGCAGGCGAAAACGGCGATCCAAGGAGCAGACATGAGCAGACCCGTCACAACGTTAGCGAGAACATGGCATCGGCATCGTATGTTCGCCGGGGTGATGATTGCACTTGCACTCGTGTTCGCATGCGGCGCGCTCGTAGGCCCGTGCGCCCCCGAACCGGCACTAGCCGCACAGCCCGGGAGCACGATGCTCACGACGCGCGCGCAACCCACTGTCACCGACAAGCTGGGCGTGACCCGCGCCGAGCTGGTCGACTGGCTGAAAAGCCACGAACATGACAGCTATTACCTGGGCACGCCGTACTACGAGTACGGCTACAAGGCGGTGCCCAACGGCGATTGCCCCTCGTGGGACACGCCGGGCATGAACTGCAACGGCTTTGTGCACCATGCACTTTGCGCGGCGCACGGCTGGCGCGACGGCATCGATTCGAAATGCCCCGACATGACCGGCTGGTCGGATCTATTCGCGTCGACGGAGTCGTACTACTTCTCCAGCAAAGAGGAAATGCTCTCGTCGGGTGTGCTGGAGAAAGGCGACCTCGTGTGGATGTTCGTCCAGGCGTGGTCGGCTAGCGACTACAACCACATCGGCATCTACTGGCCTGAGGACGACGCGTCATCGAGCGAGGACCGTTGGTGGGACAGCATCGATTCCGCCTGGGACGGCGGCAATTGGGTCATGCGCGGGACGAATGCGATCACCCCGATCCTGCCCAAAACAGCATCCGAACTATGGATCGTATGCAAGTTGGATAGCGGCGGCAACCTACAGCTGACGAAGTCATCGGCGAATCCCTCCCTCACAGACGGCAACGATCTGTACAGCCTGGCCGACGCGCAATACGGCGTGTATGCCGACGAGGCCTGCACCGACTTGGTCGGCACGCTGAACTGCAGCGACGACGGAACCAGCAACACGCTGGAGAAGCTTGCCGCAGGTACGTACTACGTGAAGGAGACGGCCGCGCCTGAAGGCTACCGCATCGATGCGAAGGTCCATGCCGTCGAAATCAGAGCCAGCGAGACGACCGTGCTCGAATTATCCGATGAAGCCCAAGTGGATCGCGCCCAAATCAAGCTCTGGAAGGTCGACCGCAACATCGGGACGCATTCCCAGGCGCAGGGTGCCGCGACGCTTTCGGGCGCACGGTTCACCATCTCCTATTACAACGGTATCTACGACGAGGGCGAACTGCCCGCTACCGCGACGCGCACCTGGGTCGTGCAGGCGAACAAACAAGGCGTCGTCGACCTGCAGGATACGTCATGCAAGGTATCGGGGCCGGATTTCTATACCAAAGACGACGGCGTGTGCTTCCCCTTAGGCACGGTTACCATCACCGAGACGACAGCGCCGACGGGATATACTGCCGATTCCACGGTGCACCATTTCAAAATCGAAGCATCGCCTGAGGCGAACGACGTCGAAGTGCTGCATTCGCTAGACGTGCCCGACACGGTCATGCGCGGAAACATTTCCCTGACCAAATCCGACAAGGAGCTCGCACGCCGGCAGGCTCAGGGCAAGGCATCGCTCGCGGGCGCCGTATATGAGGTCGTGAACGCCAACGACCAGGTCGTAATCTCGCCCCAAACCGGACGTGCTGTCGCAAAAGGCGGCGTGGTTTGCACCATGACGACCGATGCAACGGGGGCGGCCTCGACCGACAACGCTCAAGCCAACGGCTGGTCCATCCCCGCAGATTGGGACGGAAAGGCGCTCGCATACGGTGCATATCTGGTACGCGAGAAGAGCGCGGGCATCGGATATCTGGTCAATGCCATCTGGTCGGGCACGGCGCGCATCGAATCCGATGGCGCGATGGCGCATATCGACACCGTTGAACAGGTCGTGCGCGGCGGGCTGGCTGTGGGCAAGGTCGACCGCGAATACCGCGAGTACGTACCGCTCGGCGGGGCAACGCTCGACGGAGCCGCGTTCGAAATCGTG
>CAYOBD010000223.1:0-3994 GCA_964402005.1 uncultured Eggerthellaceae bacterium | reverse complement strand
CGGTTCTTGCGTCCTTGCCGCCGATGGCACCCACTTCGAGATCGATCGGAGCCATTAGCGCACCCAAAACGGCCGCTGCCGGTTTGCCCCAACGCTCAGGGACATCGCGCAGCTTCTCGAAGTATTCCTGGAACGTAAGGTAGGCGCGTTTGCGCGAGAAACCGGTGGCGACCAGGCGCGCAACGCTTTCAACAACCGAAAGGTAGGCGCCGCGGAACTGGTCGGCGGACATGATGTAAGGATTGAAGCCCCAAGCCATGCCCGAAACCGTGGTGGTCTCGCCCAGCACGGGCATCTTCGAGACCATCGCCATAGGCGCCGTGAGCTGACGCACTCCACCGAATGGCATAAGCACCGTGGAAGCTCCGATGGTGGAGTCGAACCGCTCGGAAAGCCCCTTGTTCGAGCACACGTTGAGATCGGTCACGACAGCCCGCATGCGCTCTGCAAGCGAAAGCGGTGCATCGGCCTCGGGGGTTGTTGCCCCATTATCTGCAGCCCAAGAAGGAGCATAAGGTTGACCTGCGCAAATATGGATATCCTGATGTTTGGGCGCTCCGTTTGATGCCAGGAAATCGCGGCTTACGTCCACGACCGTATCCCCGCGCCACGTCATGCGCACGCGCGGCTCGGCCGTGACTGTAGCAACAGGCGTAGCCTCCAGGTTTTCTTCGCACGCCAGAGCCAGGAATTTCTCAACATCCTCCGGTGCAAGCGCAACGGCCATGCGCTCCTGCGACTCGGAGATAGCAAGCTCCGTGCCGTCGAGGCCGTCATATTTCTTGGGCACCTTGTCCAAGTCGATCTGCAAACCCTCGGCAAGCTCTCCGATGGGGACCGACACGCCACCTGCGCCAAAGTCGTTGAAGCGATTGATCATCTCGCATGCGTCCTTGCGACGGAACAAACGCTGGATCTTGCGCTCGACCGGCGGATTGCCCTTTTGCACCTCGGCGCCGCAGGTTTCAAGCGATTCGAGCTTGTGGGCCTTCGATGAACCCGTCGCACCGCCGATGCCATCGCGGCCCGTGCGGCCGCCCAGCAGCACCACCACATCGCCCGGCGCCGGAGTTTCGCGGCGCACATGGCTTGCGGGCGTGGCGCCCAGCACAGCGCAGATTTCCATGCGCTTCGCCACATAGCCGGGATGATATAGCTCGCTGACCTGGCCAGTTGCAAGGCCGATTTGATTGCCATAGCTCGAATAACCCGCCGCAGCCGTAGTGACCAACTTGCGCTGGGGCAGCTTGCCGGGGATGGTCTCGGACACGGGTACCGTCGGGTCGCCCGCACCGGTCACGCGCATGGCCTGATACACATAACTGCGACCGCTCAAGGGGTAGCGAATAGCGCCGACGACGCAGGTGGCGGCTCCACCGAACGGTTATATCTCCGTCGGATGGTTGTGCGTCTCGTTCTTGAACAGGAACAGCCAATCCTCGGGGGTGCCGTCCACATCGCACGTAATCTTCACCGTGCAAGCGTTGATTTCCTCGGATTCATCCAGTCCCGTCAAGGCTCCCGTCGACTTCAGGTACTTCGCGCCGATTGTGCCCATGTCCATTAGGCACACGGGCTTCTCGTCGCGCCCGAGCTGATGGCGGATATCCAGGTACTTGTCGAAGGCAGCCTGCACCACTGCATCATCGATGCGCACGTCGGTGAGCACCGTGCCAAACGTCGTATGGCGGCAATGGTCCGACCAATACGTGTCGATCATCTTCACTTCGGTGATGGTAGGGTCACGCTGCTCCTCGTCGCGGAAATACTGCTGGCAGAAAGTGATGTCGGCCAAATCCATGGCAAGGCCGCGCTCATCGATGACCGCCTGAAGGCCATCTGCGTCGAGTGCGGTGAAACCTTCGAGCACCTCGACAGGATCCGGGTCGGGATAATCCATCTTCAGTGTATCGACCGGGTCGAGGGATGCCTCGCGCGCCTCGACTGGGTTGATCACATAGCGCTTAATTATGTCGACGTCAGCCTCGGACAAATTGCCTTCCAGCACGTACACCTGAGCATTGCGTACCTCGGGGCGCTCACCGCACGAGATAAGCTGGATGCACTCGCTCGCACTTGCTGCACGTTGGTCGAACTGCCCGGGCAGCGCCTCGACGGCGAATACGTACGCGCCATCGGGCACCGACGGCATCTCGAAGGACACATCATCGGATTGCGGCTCGCTGAACACGGTTGGCACGCATGCCTCGAACAGGCGCTGGCCGATGCCCTCGACGTCGTAGCGATTCAAAAGGCGCAGGTCACGCAGACCGCCGATTCCGACAATATCGCGCAACTCGGCAAGTAGCTGCCGTGCTTCCACATCGAATCCGGATTTCTTCTCGACGAAAACACGTTGGACCATGGTGCCGCCTTCCCTTTCACTCGATAGATGCAATCATTATAAGACAGACAGGCATGGCCTTGCCCTTGCCCATAGCGAGTTGATAGCTCCAGTTGGAAGACAAACGTGCCACGCATGGTTCAGTGCAATACGGAAACACCAGTTGTTTTTAGGAGTCGCGCTTTTTCCTCAATGCAACGCATGCCATGGCCACGCTCGCAAACGCCGATACAAGAAGCAAGGTGCCTAAGCGCTGCCCGTCGCCGGTATTCGGTGCGGTCTTCGCACCTGCAGACGCCGCACTTGCAGGCTTCGTAGCTGAAGCGTTCGCGCCCTCGGGCTGGACCGGATCGCCCGCTCCTTCTTCCTTGGGTTGGACCGGATCGCCCTTGCCCTCCTCGTCGGGCTGGACCGGATCACCCTTCTCCTCTTCCTTGGGGTCTACCGGATCGTCCTCTTCGTCGTACGATTTTGGTTCGAGGATCGTAAACGAAGCGTTCACCTCATCCCCATCATCGAAGAGCACCGTTACCGTATGCTCGCCTATCTCCAGCGTGTCCAAGTAGTCTGGGGCGAACGTTATGATGACGCTACCCTTCTCGGCTTCATAGCACAACGGGTCGAGAAGCTCCTCGGCATGGTCGATTCTTACGCCCAGGAAGTGGTCGAATGTCGTTTCGTCATCTTTAGAGCGCTTGAACACCAGCGTCAAGCCTCCGTCATCATCGCTTGACCACTCGGCCTTGTCTCCTTCGACGACGGAATACGAAGCACCATGGGCGGGCAGGACAACCTCTTTCCGCGAGAGCTCGTGTTTGCACACGGTGCAGTACACCACTTCGTCATACCAACCATCGTCGGTTACCGACGGATCCATGACGTTCTCGCGCACCGGATCGCCGGGAGTATGCGCAAGCAGCTCGTCGTCAACGCGATTCCGGGACAGCTCCTGCTTGCAGACGGCGCAATACGTGACCTCATCGTGCGAGCCATGCGCTGAGCATGTGGAGGCCGTCTCGTTCTCGCGCTTCACCTCTCCAGGGGTGTGTTTTCCAGTTGCGGGGTCGACTTCCGTCGTCCGCGAGAGCTCCTGATTGCAGACCGAGCATTTGACGACCTTGTCATGCGAGCCATCTTTTCCACATGTCGGTTCGACCACGTTTTCGGTTACAGGATATCCGGGGATATGATCCGCTAAAGGGTACACGACGTTATCGTCTGGCCCAATTTCGCGGTAGTGATCGTTGTGCCATAAGAACCACTCGCCGCAACCTGCGCAGTACCAGTATTCCTTGTGACCCTGGCACTCGCAGGTAGACTGTTCCTCTTCGATCTTCATAAACGTGTGATCATGCAGCTTCGTCGGATAAGGCCGCTCCTCGGTTGCACCGCACTTCGTGCATGTATGTTGTTGAACGCCGGCAACGTCTTCCGTCGAGTCTTTTATCACCACCCACTCGCCCCACGTATGCCCAGTTTTTGATAAAGTCGTCCAGCTTCTATAGAGCACATACCCGCAATCCTTGCACTTCCTGATAAGGTCGAAATAATAACCGTTTTCTGTGCAGGTCGGGTTTTGCCCAGGCTGGTTGAGCAGGTCCTCGGTGTGGTGGATGGAAAGATCGGGAGGTATCGTTTTCACCCACGTCT
>CAYOBD010000222.1:1057-3998 GCA_964402005.1 uncultured Eggerthellaceae bacterium | reverse complement strand
CCGTCCCCTGTTCATCCTGCGCACGAGCTAGTGCGTCTATCGCGCGGCAAGCCTACGGATGCCTTGCAGGCTTGATGCCTCTTCCAACACCGCGATCAGATCGGTTGCCTGGTAGAAAGCACCGCGTTTCGCGTTTCCCATCTTCGCAAGAATCCCCCGCTCGCAGGCTGTCCCCACCAGGTTGCGAGCAGCACGGTCGGTGATGGCGAGGTGCGATGCCACATAAGCGACGTCGACCACGGGCTGCTCGACAAGGAGCGCGGAGAGACGTCGCGACGCGGAGCCTACACGGTCCGTGTTCGCCGATGCCCATCGGACAAGGATTTCGTCCACATCCGATGCGATACGAGCCCCGATGACGACGGAGAGTTCCAAAGCGTCCGCCAAACACTCGATTATCGGCTCGATTGCACCGTCGTGATAGGCTTCCAACGCCCCCATGTATCTGTCAACGTCGTGCAGCAGACCCGCAGACACCGGCAACATCGTGTGCAAAAGCACCTCGTCATCGGCGAGCATGCGATGCAATAGGGCACGCCCTGTCCGCCCATTGCCGTCCGTAAAGGGATGAATGGTCTCAAATTGCGCATGGAATATGGCGGCCTTCGCCAGCGCCGGAATATCCTCGCGCGCACCAAACGACACGAGATCGTCCAGGCACGTCCGCACGCGGCCAGCCTGTGGGGGCACAAATGACGCCCCATGCGGACTGTAGGGCGACCCGCCAATCCAAACCTGCTCGGTGCGCAAGCCCAACGTCTCGCGCGTGCCCCTCATGAGCACATCGTGGACAGCGCAGACGGAACCGACGCACAGGCCTCCATCGTGTCCGAGCGCCTCGCGCATCGCGGCGACGTTGCCCGCGATGATCAGCGCGTTTGCCGGGGCTTTGTCGGAAAGTTCCGCGAGCGCAACGTTACGCACGCTGGAGGTGAGCCGCTCGATTTGGGAGCTTGACGACGACTCGCTTCGCAAAAGGAGCGCAGAGAGAGCGTACTCGCGTGTCGCCTGAGCTTGGTCGAAGCGCGCAAGTGCGACCTCCACCTCAGCGATGCGCTGCACCAGTGGCACGGAGATCTCTACGGGAAGCTTGGCTATCTCCGCAGGAACTGCAGCCTCGTAGGTCGGGAGGATCTTGCGTCTGCGACTCTTAGGGATGAGCGACAGATCGTCGGGATCCCGCTCCCAAGCGCACGTCTCATATGTGATGCCCGGCCACATCGCAGCTCTCCGATCGGTACAATTTCATCGTTTATTACGGAAGTGTATTTTATTTCACTTCCGTTAATTGCACAAGGCAGAACAGGATAGCACGATGAACAGGAGGCGGGTTTTCCGTTCATCTCGGGCTGGGACGCCGGCGTTGGGCAGGTGTCCCATTGGGCAGACACCCCTCTCCGAGATGGACGAAAGACCCGTCCCTGTTTACTCTTTGTTCCTGCGCCACAAGCTCATGGTCCTCGGACACCGTATACTCGTCGCCCACCCGGTACTCGGAGCCCTTCCAGTACGTGAAGGTGTAACCCTCCCTCACGGGAGCTATCTTGATTTTTATGACCGTGCCGGCGGGGTACTTCTCCGTCAAGCCTTTTGATCAAAATTCCGATGGTCGTAGACCCTGCCGCACGGAAGTGTTGATCGCCGAGCTCAACGCCAATGAGCATGCCTCCTTAAACCTTGACTACAGCACCGCTTCAACCTACTATGACATACGCGGGTAAGACCCGCACCATCTCAAGAAATCACGGACAACTAGGCCTTGGCGACGTGTGCCCTAATCCGGCATCCGCCTTATCGGCATGCGCCCTTTCGCATGTTGTAGGCGGCCATGCCTGGCGCCGGCATGCGCCCTTTCGCATGCCGCAGTCGGCCATGCCTGGCGCCGGCATGCGCCCTTTCGCATGCCGCAGGCGGCCATGCCTAGTACCGGCACGCACCTTGACAACCTAAGAGCAAAAAACCGCCTCGATCAAGAACAGGCGCGGAGCCGGAGCCGCGTAGAGTACCCCGGCAGCCAACCTAGCGAGCTCATACGCAAAGGGCGCCACGCATGCGGCGACAACCGCACTTCGCCACGCTTGTGGCGACAAATGCACTCCGCCACGCATGCGGCGACAAACGCACTTAGGCACAACCAGCCCGAAACGCCCAACGCACCGCTTCGAAGGCGTTCCCCATCGGGCAAGAAAGGATTGCCATGCCAAAAAATGACCTCGAAAGACTCGACCGAATCATCCCCGAAGCATCCCCCGAATGGAATCCGCCGCGCGAGTGTGCCGATATCGCTCGCCGGCTTCGCCGAGAAAACCTGTCGCTGGGAATCACCCTCGGCAGCACCGAGGGAATCCCAGTTTTCCAATTCAACGAGGACAGATTCCGGCATACGGCGGTTGTCGGACGCACGGGGAGCGGCAAGTCAAACCTCGTGCTCCAGATGGAGCGCGAGGACATCCGCAGCGGAGCCGGGGTCGCGATAATCGCGGCTCACGAAGAGGACGCGCTCTATCCCCTCATGTGCGTGCCGCACGAGCGCATCGACGACGTTGTGATAATCGACCCGACCAACGCGCGCGTGCTGCCGAACATGAATCCGCTCGATGTCGACCCAAGCGACCGGCGCGCCGTATCGAAAGCGGTGTCCGACAGCCTGAAGCTGCTCAAGAGCCAGTGCCACTACGATTGGGCCGGCCCGCGCTTCGACCAGATGGCCCGCCTCGGTCTTGAGACGATGCTCGATCCCGGGTTTCCGACAAAGCCGTACAACGGCCTCCCATGCGAGCCGCACATCGGCCTGATCGAGCGCATGTTCACCGAATTCGAATATGCGCAATCGTTCATGGGCCACCTCAAGGACCAGCACCTCTACGACCAGTGGAAACTCGAGGCTGGAACCCGCTGCTCCCGTGACGCCGACGACCAAGTCCAATGGTTCCTAAGCAAG
>CAYOBD010000222.1:0-1047 GCA_964402005.1 uncultured Eggerthellaceae bacterium | reverse complement strand
ACCCGTTCTGCAGCGACCGCGTTCTGAAGAACGTTTTCGGCCCGGGAAAGAAGACCATCGACATCAAGCGGATCGTCGACGAAGGCAAAATCCTCGTCGCCATAATCCCCGAGCATCGAATCGGGCATGACGCAGCCCACATGCTGCGTACGTGGATCCTTATGCAGCTTAAGGACGCCATTCTCCAGAGGGGCTTCGATGTCGACGGGGGCTATTACGGCATCTGCTCCAAGCAGAAGGAGCAACGCGAACCCGATCCGTTCTTCGTGTACGTCGACGAGTTCGCCGAACATGCCTCGCAGGACTTCGCATCTTTCCTCTCCGAGTCCCGAAAGCACCGCGTCGGCTTCACGCTCGCATTCCAAAACCTCTCCCAGATGCGAGTTTTCGACGTGAACACCGGATACGAAAACGACAAGCTGCTCGACTCCATCTTCGGCAATGTCGGCACCATGATCTGCTACCCGATAGGAAGCTCCGACGTGCCATCGATGGCCCGCCAGCTCGACGTGGAGGAGCGCAAGGTGGCCGGCATCAGGCGCTACCGCCCGCTCGCGCGCGTCTGCATCGACAACGACCCGACGCTGCTCACCCTCGAAGTCCCGCTGAAGCCGGCGCCCGACGACCCGGATTTGCCGGAATGGCTGGCGGAAAACCAAATCATCAACAACATCTGGCTGCCAGCCAGCCGCTAGGGAGGTGTCGATCTGTTGGCGGGGCGGAGGCACCCCGCCTGACACCTGCCTGAGGCACCCGCCTAACGCAGGCGCCCCCCCAAGCCCCGCCATTGCCCAATAGACAACATGCGCGAATCGTATGATTCGAGCATCACGAGCACATGCGCTAGTGCATCACGAGCACACGTCTTACGGGCGCCTCACGTCCAACGAAGGAGGAGATCATGACAGTCCAGACAGAACTGCTGATTGTGAAAACCAGTCGCGGATTCAGGGTCATCGACCACAACACGAAGCAAACGCTGTTCTCCAAGAACACCGTGGGGCGCGACATAGAGCTGATGCTGAAGGAGGCCATCGCGCGGAACGA
>CAYOBD010000221.1:0-4020 GCA_964402005.1 uncultured Eggerthellaceae bacterium | reverse complement strand
GGGTCTCTCCGCGTCGCGCCGGGTCTATGCCGGCTTGGGCGAAAATCTGCGGCAGACGCGCGACGACGGCAGCTCCCTGTTCGCCCATTCCGCTGAAATATGCCTTACAGGAATTTGCGAGCGTCTTGCGGCGGTTCGCAAACGCAGCGTCGGCCATCGTGCATGCCGCAGCGCGCACGGTTTCCGAAACGGGCTTCCCCTCATCGTCGCAGGGCACGATGCGATTCAGGCGCAGCACGGCGCTTTCGACGCGCGGCGGCGGGAAGAAGTTGCCAGGCGATACAGGGAAACGCCCCGCCGGCTTCGCATACAACCCCAACTTTACCGTATAGGCACCGTATGTCTTCGTTCCCGGCTGGGCGGCCATGCGGTCGGCGACTTCCTTTTGCACCATCACCGTTGCGCTTTCCAAGAATTCGAACTTCTGGAAGCAATCGAGAACAACCATTGCCGCCACCGCATAGGGCAGGTTCGACACGAGTTTGTTCGGTAACGCCGACGAAAGCGCAAGGTCTTCTACCACCAGGTCAAGGGCATCTTTCTGAACAAGCGCGAAAGACTCCGACCACGGAGCGAGCGTATCAGCGAGCACAGCGGGCAGATCAGCATCCTTCTCGATGGCGGTCACGTGGGCAGCATACTGCAGAAGCGCCGCCGTTAAAGTACCGATACCCGGACCCACCTCCAGAACGCAATCGTTCGGACCAACATCGGCCAGAGTGATGATCTTCTTTACTATGTCGTCATTGACCAGGAAGTTCTGCCCAAGACCGTACTTCGTGTACAGCCCATGGCGCTCCAGAACCTCGCGCGTGGCCGATGGCGTCGAGAGCGGCGAGAGCCTAGCCATGGCGTTTGCCGCCTTTGGCGTTGCGGCCTTGTCTATTGGAGCCTTTTGCACCGGGGGTCTGTTTGTTGCCGCTTCGGCTGTTACGGCTTTTGCCGCTCCCGGCCTTGCTGCCGGCAGTGTTGCCTTTGCCGCTACCGTTCTTGCTACCCGCTCCGCTGCCTTTGCCGCCGTTTTTGCTTCCGACATTCCTGTTGCCACCGCCCAAATCCAGTTTGGGGCGGGCATCGTGTCTCGTCATCGGGCGCTCATGGAACGCCTTTCCAGCGCCGTTCGCTTCGCGCTTGTCGTCGGCTCGCGTTTCGGCATTGCCATCCGCCATATCAGCAGGTAGCAGATAAGCGTCCTGCGCCACCAGCGGCACGCCGAGTGGCGGTAGGCGGTACTCGACAGCCTCTTGCTCGATCGTCCCGTCTGGCTCGATCTTCCCCACCCAATCGAGTACACGCTCGAGCACGAAACCTGCAGGAGCCAGTGCCGAGCGAACCTTGCCGACCAAGGCGCTGTAGCCGTTCTTGTCCAGCCCCTCGCCGACCACGTGCAACGTCGCCGGTCGCTTAGCAGCCGCAAGCGCCGCACCTTCATCGCCCGATGCGCGCAGCTCCAGCCATTCCCAGAAGAACGGCTGCAAACGGTCGAGCAGTGCCGTCAAACCTGCCGGCGCACCCGAGAAGAACACGGGCGAGACCACGATCAGCTCGTCGGCATCGGACAATACGTCGTAGAGCTCCAACATGTCGTCGTCGAAACGCGGACAATATGCAATGGGCAGCTCGTCATCGACTTCGTCATCCGCTTCGGCCCTCTCATCGACACTAACCCCATCAAGAGTTTCAATGATGCCCGCGTCAGCCAATCGAGCCTGCGCCGCGCGCTCACCTGCCCGCTTGCAAGCATCGCACGCGATGCATCCAGCGATATCGAGCTCGGAAACAGGTGCCAGATACAGCTCGTCTTCAGGGCATTCATCAATGCATGTCTCGAACAGCATCTCACCCAGATGGGCGCAGCGCCCATTCGCTCGCGGTGACCCGACGATGATCAAACGTTTCATTCTTCCGCCTCTCATAATCGGCTCCATCGAAAAACCGACCGCGCCTATCCTATCACGGAGGTTGCATCAAAGATGAGCAGGGCATGCAAGGGCCGAGCACCCATTCGGCGTTGAAAGGGACGACCCTTTAGTCATTCGCATTCGCCCAAGAAACGCAGAGCGTTTTCGTACGCGCACGCCAACACCTTTTCGCCGCGCAGCTCCGCCATGCAAGCAGCTGTGAACACCGTGTGGGCCGGCGTACAGGCAGCGCCGCGCATGGGCTCGGGTGCCATATAGGGGGAATCGGTCTCCAGCAGCAGCCGATCGGTTGGCACCAGAAGCGCGCCCTCACGCGCAGCATCGCTGTTCTTGAAGGTGAGTGCGCCGCCATACGCAATGTAGCAGTCAGCATCGATCCATGGCCGCAGCTCATCGGGCGGCAACGCGCAGCAATGCAACAGCGTGCCCGCCTCGGGAAAACCCATCTCCTCCAAAATTGCGAACGCTTCGCGATGCGCGTTGTCGGCCTCGGAATCGGCACCTCCGCGCAAATGCAACGAGACCGGCAGGCCATGCTCCTTTGCAATTGCAAGCTGCCGACGGAACACATCCCGCTGCACATCGCGTGGCGAGAAGTCATAGTGGTAATCCAGGCCTATCTCACCCAGAGCCACGCATAGCGGATCTTCCAGGCGCACAACCAAGAGCTTTTCGATCCCATCGTCGTAAAGTCGCGCGTTATGCGGATGCACGCCCGTCGCGAACCTCATGCTCGGCACTTTTTCCGTTCTGCCGGTTTCGCGCAAATCATTTGCAGCATCCGAGCACCATGCCGCCAGCTGAGCGCCCGGTTCGAACTCGTCTTCAGACGGATCGCAGATCTCGCACACCCCGACCACGCCGTTAACGGCACAGCGAGTCATCTCCCACGCTGGATCGGGCAGCATATGCACATGCGCATGCGTGTCGATTACCGGCCCTCCGAGCGACGGTACCTCGACCTGCTGCCATTTATCGTGCTTGCGCCGCCGATAGAATCCGAAGTCTCGTTCCGGCGGCATCTTCAAACGATCGTTCAACCTAAATCCTCAAATCGCAGGTCGCTTGCCAGTTGATACGGCAACGGGGGCCTGACAACGTCGTCGTATTCTACGCAAAGCACGCTATTGCCATCCGATGCGGCTGCGGGGTTTGATCCCGTTGCCGCATTCTGGCGCGTTTTCTATTCGACTTCGAAATCGATAGCTTCCACGTCCAAGCGCGGGAACAGCGGGTCGCCCACCTCAACGTGGTTGCCGACAGGGAGCTGACCCCATGCGCTTGCAGCTTCGATATCGACCACGTCCGTCGGTGCGCCCAAACCCAGACGGCGCCAAACCTCGGCGCTCGTGTTCGGCGCGAGCGGCGCCAAGAACAGAGCTATCACGCGCGTAGCCTCGAGCAGGTTGTACATCACAGCGGCCAGCTTCGCACCGGCTTCGACCGCCTCAGCGGCGTCTTCGCTCTTCGCGGCTTTCGCAAGTGCCCATGGCGCCATCTCGTCCACGTATAGATTCGCCGCCTGCGCGAGCTTCTGGACAGCAGCCACGGCACCCGTGAAGTCGACGTCCGTCATGCAGCGGTCGAACTCTTCGTACAGTCCCTCGGCAATCGTGCGCAACGGGCTTTCCGCAAGCAGCGCTGCGCCGGCGAGATCTTCCGCCACACCCGGCACGATGCCGCCGAAGTATTTCTTCGTCATATTGAACACGCGATTTACCAGGTTACCCCACGTGTTGGCCAGCTCGTTGTTGTACACCTGCACCATACGCTCGAGCGAAATCGACCCATCATGGCCGAACTGCACGTCGCTCATGAAGTAGTAGCGGTACGCATCCACGCCGAACACGCGCACCATGTCGGCCGGACGCAGCGCATTGCCCTTCGATTTCGACATCTTTTCGCCCTTGGTCAGCAAGAAGCCATGCCCGAACACCGTGTGAGCCGGCTCGTATCCCGCAGCAAGCAACATGGCAGGCCATATGACGCAATGGAAGCGCGTGATGTCCTTGCCCACGAAGTGGTATTGCATAGGCCAGCGCGACTCGAATTCGCCGGACGCTCACTTCAGCATCTGCATCATTTGTCATTACTGTGG
>CAYOBD010000220.1:3347-4022 GCA_964402005.1 uncultured Eggerthellaceae bacterium | reverse complement strand
AGACGGAATGGTTTGCGTGCAGGTACGTCTTCAACTCGTCTGCGGCTATCTCCAGCTTTTCTTCTGCCTTCATGCCCATGGCGACCCCTTTCGATCCGGTTGTCTTTCCATTGCCAATATCATAGCGCCAACCGCGCCCAGCGGAGCCGAGATTCATGCACGAATCGTGCGAACCCGCTGGCTTGCTCGGCTGTCTAAGCCTCTTCCTCTGCGGTATCCGCCTCTGCTTCCTTGCGAGCCGCCGCGGCTTCGATCTGCTCGATGATCGTATCGAGCGCGCCCTCTACGTCGTATTCCTCGACGCGGCCCTCGTCGCACAGGCGCGCGAACGCCGGGTCGATCGGCAGGGTGGCGCAAGCCGGGATCTGATAGCGGCGCGCGATGGTTGCACCCTGAGGCTCGCCGAAGATGAAGTGCTCTTTGCCGCACTCGTCGCATTTGAAGTACGCCATGTTCTCGACCAGGCCGAGCACCTCGACGTCCATGTCGTGCGCCAGGTTAACGGCTTTGCCCACGATCATCGCTACGAGCTCCTGCGGCGCCGACACCGTGATGATGCCGTCAAGCGGGAAGGACTGCATGACCGTCAGGAACACGTCGGATGTTCCCGGAGGCATGTCGACGAACAGGTAGTCGACGTCTTCCCAGTTCGTTTCGTCCCAGAACTGCTTGAGC
>CAYOBD010000220.1:0-3337 GCA_964402005.1 uncultured Eggerthellaceae bacterium | reverse complement strand
AGCAGCCCGCTCAGAATCGGGCCGCGCCATGCGACCGGCATGTCGTCTTGCGGAAGCAGCAGGTTCACGGACATCACTTTGATGCCGCTTTCGGTGACCGACGGGTTGATGCCGTCTTCGTCGGCCGAAACGTGGCCCTTGATGCCGAATGTGCGCGGGATGGACGGGCCGGTCAGGTCGGCATCCAGGATGCCCACGCGGAAGCCCTTCTCCTGCATCTCGCTTGCGAGCAGGCTGGTCACGAGCGATTTGCCGACGCCGCCTTTGCCCGACACGACGCCGACCACGTGCTTGACGTTGCGACGCGCCTTCGGTTTCTGCGGCTCAGTGCGCGATCCGCACCCTTCGACTCCGCAGCCGCTGCATGCGCCGCCGCAGTCCAAGTTTTCTTCTGCCATGTTTTCTCCCTCTCTCATATTGGGTAACGGGGGGAATGATAGCACAGCGCAACCGAGTGCGATGCCGAATGAAGGACCACATGCACGTTGCGCTTCACGGTGCGCGCCTGCTGTGCTTTGCGTCGAGCGCTGATTCGACGCGCGCCTGACGTGCTTTGCGGCGAGCCCAATTCGCTCAGATTCGCGGAATCGGGTAGGGCGTGCATTTTACTTTTGTGAAAATGCCATAATCTGCGGAGATTCTGAAGAAATCTAGTGTGGTCTGAAATGACCTCTGAAAAACACCCCATTTGAACTGCGCAAACGGCAGTGTTGTATTCCCCGGGTGAGCGTTTCGCATCGATTTTCTTCAGAATCTCTGCAATTTATGGCATTTTTGCGTTTGTAAAATGCACGCATGGCCTCAGAATCGTCCAGAAGGCTAAAGATGGCGCGAATGCGCCATCTGTCGATAGCAGATGCAGTCTTATAATGACCGCAAGAGCGACCCTCTTACATACGACCAAACGGCAGGAGGAAAACATGCTGTTCAAAGACATCGCCATCATCGACGAGGATTTCGAGTACCGCACGGGGAAGTGGGTCGGTGTGCGCGACGGGCGCATCGCCTACATCGGCGACGGCGCGCCTGAAGACGCCGAGAGCTACGGCGAGGTGTACGACGGCACCGGCAAACTGCTGATGCCCGGCATGTACAACGCGCACGCGCATGCCCCCATGACGCTGCTGCGCGGCTACGCGGAGAATCTGCCGCTGCAGGCGTGGCTCAACGACAGCGTGTGGCCCTTCGAGGCCAAGATGACCGGCGAGGACAACTACTGGGCCACGCTGCTCGCTGGCGCGGAGATGCTGCGTTACGGCACGGTCAGCTTCTCGGACATGTACTACCACACGACCGAGCGCGCACGCGCGGTCGATGAGCTGGGCATGAAGGCGAACCTGTGCACGTCCCCGATTGCATTCGAGCCCAAACCGATCCAGGAGTACCCTGTCTTCGCCGAGATGGAGGACGGCATCGCCAACGTCGACGGCATGGCCGGCGGCCGCATCCGCTTCGAAGGCTGCATCCATGCCGAGTACACGAACAACGACGTGACCGCGAAAAGCGTGTTCGACTGGGCGCGCGAGCACGGCACGCGCGTGCACGTGCATGTGTCCGAAACGCAATCCGAGGTGGCCGAATGCCGCGATCGCCACGACGGGAAGTCGCCCGTGCAGTGGCTCGAGTCGCTCGGCGCGTTCGACGTGCCGGCCATCGCGGCGCACTGCGTGTGGGTCGATGACGACGACATCGCGATCATGGCCGCGCATGGCGTGACTGTGGCGCACAACCCCGCTTCCAACATGAAGCTCGCAAGCGGGTTCGCGCCCGTGGCGAAGATGCTGGATGCGGGCGTCAACGTGGCGCTCGGCACCGATGGCATGGCGTCGAACAACAATCACGACATGTTCCAGGATATGTATCTGATGGCGATGCTGCCCAAAGGCAACCAGCTCGACCCGACGCTCGTGACGCCCGCCCAGGCGCTGCGCGCCGCAACGCGGGCCGGAGCGCTCGCGCAAGGACGCGACGATTGCGGCCTGGTGAAGGAGGGCTTCGCGGCCGACCTGTGCGTGCTCGACGTAAGCGGCCCGTCGTGGTGCCCGGTCAACGATATGCTGACCAACGTCGTATACGCAGGTCATGGCAGCGATGTCGTGCTCACGATGTGCGACGGCGAAGTGGTCTATCGCGACGGCGAGTGGCCCGGCATCGACATCGAGCAGGTGAAAGCCGAGGTCGTGCAGCGCACGCAGCGCATCCAAGCAGAGCTGGCGGCCGAATAGCGGGCAGGCAGACCCCGTTGCTGCATGGGGATGGGCACCCTGTGCGTGTTGCCGCGTTGCAGCGAAAGACCGCGCCGTATAGTCCGAAATCCGCTACACTGTAACAATGTGCGAAATGGGCGGAAAAGCCCTTGGATAACCGACGCTGCAGGGTGTCGGGAAAGGTTGGTGGTGAACATGGCAGCTCCTGCTACCGAACATGTTAGGAACATCGTTCTTCTGGGCCAAGACGGCGCCGGCAAGACATCGCTTGCTGAGGCGATGCTGCACGTCTCCGGTCGTACGCCCCGTATGGGCACGACGCACGACGGGAAATCCTATCTCGACTACGACGACGAGGAGATCCGGCGCAAATTCACCATCAGCACCTCCATCGCCCCGGTTCCGTACAAGGATTACAAGATCAACCTGCTGGATACGTCGGGACACCCCGATTTCATCGGCGACACCATCGCAACCATGTATGCGGCTGAAATGGCCCTGTTCGTGGTCGACGCCGTTGATGGCCCGCAGGTCATGACCACCAAGCTTTGGAAATCTGCCGAGCGCATGAAGATTTCCCGCGCTATCTTCATCAACCACATCGACCGAGAGCATGCGGACTTCAGCGTGTCCATCGCCGCTCTGCAGGCCCGCTTCGGCAAGCGCGTCTGCCCGGTCACCATTCCCATCGGCGTTGAGTCGGCGTTCGAAGGCGTCGTCGACGTGCTGCGCATGCAGGCCCGCTACTTCGACAAGGGTGGCATCGTCGAGCGCATCGAAGAGATTCCCGCCGAGTACACCGATCGTGCCGAGCGCGCCCGCGAGCAGCTCATCGACCTCATCGCCGAGGCCGACGAAGAGCTGATGATGAAGTATCTGGAGGGCGAAGAGCTCGAGCAAGAGGAAATCGAATCTCTGATCCACCTGGCCATCAACCAGGAGCTCCTTGTTCCCGTGTACGTGGGTTCCACCATCATCAAGCAGGGCATCCAGGGCCTCATGGAAGACATTTGCGCCTACTTCCCGCATCCGAAAGAGCATGCGGCTTACGCCTTGGAGGGCGGCCTGAAGCTCGAGATCAGCGAAGATGGAGCTCCTTCCGGCTTCGTGTTCAAGACCACGGCTGACGC
>CAYOBD010000219.1:0-4074 GCA_964402005.1 uncultured Eggerthellaceae bacterium | reverse complement strand
CTGGCCCACCCCCGTCCCCGTTGTCACCGCTCCTTAGTCGCGCGTAAGCTTGCGATGCAGGCGATGGGGTTTGGCGGCTTCAGCACCGAGGCGGGCGATGCGGTTCTCCTGGTAAGCCTCGAAATTGCCTTCGAACCAATACCAGTTGCCAGGGTTGTCGTCTGTGCCTTCCCAGGCCAAGATGTGCGTCGCGATGCGGTCGAGGAAGAAACGGTCGTGGCTTGTGATGACCGCGCAACCGCCGAACTCATCGAGCGCCTCTTCGAGAGAACCGAGCGTTTCGGTGTCCAGATCGTTCGTGGGCTCGTCGAGGAGCAGAAGATTACCGCCCTGCTTGAGCGTGAGCGCCAGATTCAAACGGTTGCGCTCGCCGCCCGAGAGCACGCCGGCTGGCTTCTGCTGATCCGACCCCTTGAACCCGAATGCGGCCACATAGGCGCGGCTCGGCACCTCGGTCTGACCGACCGTCATGAAATCCAGGCCGTCCGAGACGACCTCCCATACGTTCTTCGCATTGTCGATGCCTGCACGATTCTGGTCCACATACGACAGTTTCACCGTTTCGCCGAGCTCCAGCGTGCCCGATGTGGGCTGTTCCAATCCCGTGATCATCTTGAACAGCGTGGTCTTGCCCACGCCGTTCGGGCCGATTACGCCCACGATGCCGTTGCGCGGCAGCGTGAACGACAAATCGTCGATCAGCACGCGGTCGCCGTACGCCTTGTGCAGGTGCTCCGCCTCGAGCACCTTCGCGCCCAGACGCGGACCGGCAGGGATATGGATCTCGGTGTAATCCACATTGCGTCGCGCTGCAGCCTCGGCAGCCATCTGCTCGTAGCGCTCAAGGCGCGCCTTGCCCTTGGCCTGGCGGGCCTTCGAACCCGAACGCACCCATGCGAGCTCGGCTTTCATCTTCTTCGCGCGTTTCGCATCCTGTTGGCCCTGCAGCTCCAGACGCGCGGCTTTCGTCTCCAGGTACGTGGAGTAATTGCCCTTGTAGGGATAGAGCGTGCCGCGGTCGACCTCGCAGATCCACTCGGCTACGTTGTCGAGGAAATAGCGGTCGTGCGTGACGGCGAGCACGGCACCGGGATACTTGGAAAGGAACTGCTCGAGCCACAGCACCGACTCGGCATCCAGATGGTTCGTCGGCTCATCGAGCAGCAGCAGGTCAGGCGCCTCGAGCAGCAGACGGCAAAGCGCCACGCGACGCCGCTCACCGCCCGAAAGCACGTGTATGGGAGCATCGGGGTCGGGACATTGCAACGCATCCATCGCCTGTGACAGCTGCGAGTCCAGATCCCAGCCGTTGGCCGCATCGATTGCCTCCTGCAACTCCCCCATCTCTGCCATGAGCGCATCGAAATCCGCATCGGGATCGGCCATCTCGGCGCCGATGGCATTGAAGCGCTCGACTTTGGCCAAGATGTCGCCGAAAGCCTGCTCGACGTTTTCGCGCACGGTCTTATCCTCATCGAGCTGCGGCTCCTGGGGAAGCAGCCCCACCGTGTACCCTGGCGTGAGGCGCGCCTCGCCGTTGGAGACCTCCTCGATGCCCGCCATGATCTTGAGCAGCGTCGATTTGCCCATGCCATTGGGCCCGACCACGCCGATCTTCGCGCCCGGATAGAACGCGAGCGTCACATCGTCGAGGATGACCTTATCGCCATGCGCCTTGCGCGCCCGATCAAGCACATAGATGAACTCTGCCATGGGAACCGCCTTTCGATCGTCGTACTTCGCCCATTGTACCAGCGTCAAACAAGCTCACCACGCACGCTGGCCGAGAATGGAACGGTAGCCAGCAGGGATACCGCATCGCATGCATTTTCAGCGGATGGCAAGGCAAGTCCGCTGGTTATCGCGCTCCTCATGACTTCAGTATTTGCTATGATGAAAGGTACAACTAAATGCAGCAAAAACGGAGCACGTGCAGACCATGCCCAAACACGCACGACAAGCCAAGAAGCGATCGCGTTACATCCCCGCATTGGACGGACTGCGGGCGTTCGCCGTGCTTGCCGTGATCTTCTACCACATGGGGCTCGGCTGGGCACCCGGCGGCCTTATGGGCGTGACCGTGTTCTTCGTGATTTCGGGCTATCTGATCAACGGACTGCTCGTGGCAGAGTACGACCGCACAGGGCGAATCAGCCTCAAGGGTTTCTGGCTGCGCCGCGCACGGCGGCTGCTGCCGGCCATCCTGCTGTCGATTGCAGGCATGGCGGCACTGTGCACGCTGTTCAACCATGTGCTGCTCGACAAAATGCGACCCGACATCGTGCCTTCGCTTCTGTTCTACAACAACTGGTGGCAAATCTTCGGCGATGTCTCGTATTTCGATACCGCAGGCGCCGCTTCGCCCCTTAAGCATTTCTGGAGCCTGTCCATCGAAGAGCAGTTCTACCTCGTGTGGCCCCTCCTGTTGCTCGCCCTGTACAAAATCGGACTGAAGAAAACCGGCATCCGCCGCATCGCGCTTGCGCTCGCGGTGCTCTCGGCCGTCGAGATGGCGCTGCTCTACAATCCGCTCAATCCCGACCCCAGCCGCATATACTACGGCACAGACACGCGCGCCATGAGCCTGCTCATCGGCATCTGGCTCGCATTCGCCGCCCCCTCAGCCGCGTTCGGCTTGCACAAAAACGAAGACGAACGGCCGCGTGGCTGGATTCCGTTCAACCTTTTGGGCATCGCCGCACTAGCTGGGCTCATCGCCATCGTCGGATTGACGAACGGCTATGACAACTTCTCCTACCTGGGAGGAATCGCCCTGATTTCGGCCCTGTCGGCACTGCTCATCGCCGTCGCCGTCGTGCCGCGCACCTGGGTGGCACGCCTGCTTGCATTGCCCCCGCTTGTCTGGATCGGCAAACGCAGCTACGGCATGTACCTGTGGCATTTCCCCATCCTGCTGCTGACCACAGACGCCAACTCGACAGCCGGCGTGCCCATCTGGATGCGCTTCGTGCAAATCGGACTCATCTTCCTGGTAGCCGCTCTATCCTATACGTTCGTAGAAAACCCCATACGCTCGGGCGCGATCGGCGCCTGGCGCAAGCGCCGACGCAACCGCAACATGCTGGGGAAAGACGCTGCGGGACCCGTCGCTGTTTCGCTGTACCCCGAGCGCAAGCGCGCGAAACGCTTCGTCCACGCCCTGCGCATCACGCTGACCGTGTTGTGCTGCACCGCAGTGGTCGCTGTGGCGTGCGTCGGCATATTTGCCACGCCGGAAACCAACTACGCTGCGCTGTATTCGGGGTCGACGCGCAATGCGGCGATCAAAGCCGCCACTGTGAGCTCGAATGTCGCCCAAGGCGCCGTAGAGGCGAGCAAGGAGGCAATGGAGAAACTGGCCGAAGAGCAGCGCAAAGCGGAGGAAGCGGCTGCATTTGCGCGCATGTCGCGCTTCGAGCAGATATTCTCGGTACCCCGCTACAACAAGAACGGTGATCAGATCTATGAGCCGCTGCTGATAGGCGACAGTGTGTCCCTGGGCGCGGAAGGCGCCTTCTACGAGGTGTTCCCCAACGGATGCCTGGATTCGGTTGTGTCGCGCAACATCTGGGAGAGCCCTTATGAGGACTACAGCAACGATGATGTCGTCGGAGACTACGTCATATTCTGCCTGGGCACGAATAACGCTGTGGTTGATTGGCAAATCGACGATCTTCTGGCCCCCGTCCCCAACGGCAAAAAGGTCATCCTCGTCAACACGCGCTCAACCACGGATTGGTGCCAAGACACCAACGCGGTGATCAATGCTTCGATCGATCGCAATCCCAAGATCATCGCCATCGTCGACTGGTACGGCGCCAGCGAGGGCCATGACGAATATTTCGGCGGCGATGGCACGCATCTGACATGGGATGGCGCCGTTGCATACATCGACCTGATTCGTCAGGCGATCGAGGCTGACCTGCAATAGCGCAACACGGATGCGGCTCATCCGACGCGGTTCACCCCCCCAGAGTACAGCTCACCCCGGCAACCGTCTCATCGCCAGAGACAATCAAGCTTGATTTGTAAAGTCAGCCGAACACCCTGAGAGAATGATGCGTTTGCACAGCT
>CAYOBD010000218.1:0-4088 GCA_964402005.1 uncultured Eggerthellaceae bacterium | reverse complement strand
ACGCAGGCGATCCCACGGCTTGCCGGAATGATACCGACGATCGTGACTACCGTGTCCACGTTCATGTCCGTCGACATGTTCCAGGAGTTCTTCCTCGATTCCTACAAGCAGATCTACGGATACTACAAGTCGCATGGCGCCGAGATGATAGTGCATCATTCCGACTCGTTTGCCGCTACGTTGGTCCCGAGCATGATCGAGATGGGTATCAGTGTCTGGCAGGGCGTGGTTACGACCAACGATGCACCGGCGCTCATCAAGGAGTACGGCCCCCAAATCACGTTTATGGGCTGCATCGACTCCAACGTGATCGATTGCCCCGATTGGAGCCCCGAACAAATTGAACGCGAGGTGCGCCGCGCTTGCACCGAAAACGGCAAGCACTACTTCATCCCCTGCGCAACGCAGGGCGGCCCCTACAGCACTTTCGAGGGAGTTTACGACTGCGTGAACGAGATGATCGACAAGATGAGCGCAGAGATGTTCTAAATCCATTCCGTGCAGGCTGGGCGGCGTAACGCAGCCGTCCAGCCGCTTCTTGGTCGGGCCAGGCGAATCGGGCGAAAGGGGAGAAAAATGGCAAAGCTCAAGGGGATCCGCTTTGGGCTATTTATCGCAGCATTGTTCATGACGAATTTCATCATCATGACGGATTTCGTAATCTTCCCCATAGCCGACGCGTTGTATACGCAGTTCCCCGACCAGGTGAATGGCGTGAACTTCATCATATCGGGGCCTTCTTTGATCATCGTGTTTGCTTCGTTGGTCATTCCCGGGTTGCTCGATCGCGTCAATCGCAAGGTTCTGCTGCTTATAGGGTGCGCCGCGTTCGCCGTTTCGGCTATCGGCGGATGCGCCATTCAGTCGGTTCCGTATATGATCGCCTGCCGTACGGTCGGCGGCGTGACTTACGCCATCGCGCAAGTGTGCGCAATCAGCATCATCTCGGATTACTGGCCTGACGAGAACAAACGTGCTTCGATTGTCGGTTACTACAATACTGCGCAGGCGGCTGCCGGCGGCATCATGAGCTTCGTGTCGGGCAACCTTGCTGTTAATGGCTGGACGGCCTCATATCAGACCTATTGGATCGCTGTTCCTGTTTTCGTTATGGTCTTGCTGTTCATTCCGAGCATGAAAGGCCGCAGCGGATCGGTGCAGGATGGCGAGCAGGTTGTAGGGTCGGCCGATGGCGATGCCGAACCTGCGCTTAAGGCCAGCTGGAATCTGGGTACACGCTTCTGGGTGATGGTTGGCTGCTTCGTCGTGCTTACGATGTGCTACATGATCGTTGCCAACTCGTTCATCTCGGTATATGTCGCTGAGAATGGATTGGGCGATGTTTCGCTTGCGGGCTTGCTCACGACCATGGGAACTATCGGAAGCGCGACGATGTGCGCTTTGTTCGGTGCCATATTCAAGCGTCTAGGAATGCGTACCGCGCTGTCGTTCTACTTCATTGCCGTCATGTGCATCGCTGTGATGTTCCTGTGTCCCGTCACGCCGGTGATCATCGTGTGCTGCCTCTTGTTCGGCGGCTGTTTCGGAAGCACGTTTTCATACAATTATGCTGCCGGCTCGATGATCGTCGAAGGACGCAACATCGATCGTGCCACCGGTGTGGTGACGGCGGCTTACGGGCTTGCCGTGTTCGTGTCCACATATTTCGCGACATTCTTGATGGATGTTCTGGCGACTGGCCGCATCACAGATATATTTCCCGTGCTTATCGTTATCTGCCTCGCGGTCGGCATTGTGGAAGCTGTCCGTAGCGCGCGTTAGAGTGCAGCGCTGTTCAGCGGAGCGCTGCATTGCGGTTTGCCGTATTGTAGAATCTGGTGGACTCTTCTCCTGCCATAGCTCTATGCTGGGCATGGAGATTGGCGAATCGAGGCGTGCATGATCTACATCATTCGGCATGGGCAGACCGAGGGCAACGCTGCCAAGCTGCTCCAAGGCAGGTGCGACAAGCCCCTGAACGAGACGGGGGTTGAACAGGCGCGCATCGTAGCCGAGCGCCTGCGCGAAGCCGGTATCCGCTTCACGTGCGTTTATACGAGCCCGCTATCGCGTGCGATGAAGACGGGCGCGATCGTTGCCGAGGGTGTGGAACAGGTGGTCGACGAGCGTCTGATCGAGATGGACTACGGCCCCTACGAGGGGATGCCCTTGGACGATCCGGCGCCCGAGGTGCTTGCCTTCTTCAAGGATTTCGCCGGCACGCCCGCGCCTGCGGGTATGGAACCTTTGGCAGACATCGTGGCGCGCTTGGGCGCGTTCTTGGAGGACGTGCGCGGCGAGGCCGCGGGGCACGACATCCTCGTCTCCACGCATGCGATTGCTATGAAAGGCGCGCTCGAGTACCTCACGCCCGACTCCCATGGCAGCTACTGGTCCACCTACATCGCGAACTGCGCTGTGTACGTGTGCGACATCGACAACGACGGCGCATGGACTGTTCCGTGCGAATGGACCGCGCCCCAGCATTGAGGCGTTGTACCAAAAGGGACAGTCCCTTTTGGTAAGAGTGAATCATTGGGGAGTCTCCCCAATGATTCACGTGGCAAGCATGAAGGAGAGCGCGAGGTGCACGCGGTCGTCCCAGCTGTCCCAGTCGATGCTGGCGACTGCATCGATGCGCTCGAGGCGGGCGAGCATGCTTGTGCGATGGATGTGCAGGCGCGCAGCGGCATGCGTCACGTTGTAGCGGCATTCCATGAAGTAGCGCGCGGTCTCGAGCAGCTCGGTTCCGTGTTCCTCGTCGTATGCGCGCAGGGCTTCAAAGGCCGGATGCAGCAGCGCCGCACCCCCGAGGTCGCGCGATGCCCGGTCGCAGATGTAGCGCAGCACGTGGTCGCCGAAGTCGAAGTGCCATTGCATGCTCCCGCTGGCCATGCCGAGCTCGAGCGCGGCGCGCGCCTCTTGCGCATGCGCATGCAGCTCGCGCACGTCGTCGAATGCGCGGCTCGTGCCCGCGTAGCACAGGTTCTCGCGCAGGAACAAGACGAGCTCCTGCTGGGCGAGCGTTCGCGCAGTGCGCTCGATGCTCAGGTTGCGGATGCAGTAGATTAGGCCGTCCGCGTTGATCTCGGCGCACCCTTCGAACAGGTGCGCGATGCGGTCTTCGTAGTAGCGCTGCGTGACCGTGGCGCTTTCCGGCTCCATGAACATGAAGGCGGTCACCTGCAGGGTGTGGCCGAGCGCCCAGCCGCGTATGGCCAGATGCTCGCGCAGCTCTTCAGGGCGCAGCGTTCCGCCCTTCATGAGCGTGCGCAGCGCCTCTTTGAAGCGCGGGTTCTCGCTTGCGTCGTCCGAGCCGTCGGCGTAGCGGCGGAACAGGTCGGTGATGCGCTCGCCCAGGTAGGCGGCCACGTCGAGCAGACCCGGCTCTTCGCGTCCGCTCGTTGCCTGCATGATTAGCCGCGCTTCGTAGCGGCCCTCGACGATGATGTTGAAGCATGCCGAGTCCGACCCGTCGCCCTCTACGTAGTGGTAGTAGAACGGCGCGCTCTGGTTGATTGCGTCCATGAACGCCTCGTCGGCTGTGAGCTGGTTGATCATCTCCGTGTCCATGCTCGTGTCGGTGCGGTTGAACCAGGGGTTGCGCTCGGCGAAGCCGTCGGACACAGCAAGGTAGCGCAGGTTCTTGTTCACCAGGATGGAGACGAATCCCAGCTCGCGCTCGCACAGGTTCAGCAAGGCGGAGAAATCGGGCGCCTCGCTGCACGCGCGCTCGGTCGCGATCGCCCAGCGATCGAGCTTCGCAATCGCCGCATGGACGGCGTTCGCCAGTGCGATCAGGCGCGCTTCTGCAGGTCGGCGCCGCTTGCGGGCATTCCGCTCGCGGGCATGCAGGTAGCAGCAGCTTGCGGGAAGGTCGGCCGGCGCCGCTTCGAGCCCGATGGCCATGCCGTTGCGCCACGAGGACGGCGCCCCGTCGGGTCGCACGCACAGATACAGCGTATCCGACTGTACTTTTCCGCCGTCATAGATCATGCAGCCGTCGAAGTGCCCCGCGTGATAGAAAGTCCGCCGATTTGTCCCCCCCTCAACGGCGTGGGGTGTCACACAGGAGGGCGTCTGGGGGG
>CAYOBD010000217.1:0-4091 GCA_964402005.1 uncultured Eggerthellaceae bacterium | reverse complement strand
GGCGGCATGAGGCAGAGATTGTTAATTGCACAGGCTTTATTGAATGATCCGAAGCTTTTATTGCTGGAAAAGCGGATTTCAAACTACCACTCCAGCGTCATCGCCGATGCGGGATGGGAATTGGTCGTCATCTCCGCCACGCTGCCCTCGCGCACGCGGATGACCCGGTCGGCGATGGCCGTGAAAGCAGAATTGTGCGTGATCAAAACGACGGTTCGCCCCGTCTGCGCGCAGGTGTCCTGCAGAAGCGCAAGAATCGCCTTGCCCGTGTGTAGTCCAGCGCGCCGGTCGGCTCGTCGGCCAGCAGCAGCTTGGGGTTCTTGGCCAACGCACGGGCGATGGCCACACGCTGCTGTTCGCCGCCCGAAAGCTGCGCGGGGAAGTTGTCGAGCCGGTCGGCAAGCCCCACCTGGCCCAGCACCGTGGCAGCATCGAGCGGATCCGGGCAGATCTGGCTTGCAAGCTCGACGTTCTCGAGCGCCGTCAGATTCTGCACCAGGTTGTAGAACTGAAACACGAAGCCGATGTCATGGCGCCGGTAGAACGTGAGCTCCTTCTCGGAGAATGCGCTCACCTCGCGCCCGTCGAGCATGATGGTGCCCGAAGTGCAGCTGTCCATGCCGCCGAGCATGTTGAGCAGCGTGGTCTTGCCAGCACCGGACGGGCCGACAACGACGACGAACTCGCCCTGTTCGATGTCGAATGACATGCCCGAAACGGCCGCCACCTCGACCTCGCCCATATGGTAGATCTTGCACACATCTCTGAATTCGACGAACGCCATGTCCACCTCCGAATCGGCAACTTATTAATGATACAAAATGAGGGTGATGATACAAGACGAGAACGCAGACCGCAGCTGTGTACTGCAATCGATTCATTTTAGGCAGAGTGACATATGGGATAGCGGTATTCCGCATCCAAATCGCTAACGCTTATGGCTATAATTCAATGGGACAGAAATCGGCACGGCAAGGAGGGGTTGCATGGTTTTGCCGTTGTTAGCATTCCTTATTGTGTTTCCGCTGATAATCGCAATAATTTTGCGAATCATCAGCGCAGAGGGCGCACGGAAGCCCATTGTGATCGGATCCGCCGTCATCATAGCGGCGGCGTCTATCTGGCTCGCGGTGCTTCAGCTCGCCGAACCCTGGACAGGCTTCGTGTTACCGCATGATGCGGTCGCGGTGATCGACATCGTGGCGCTGTGCATCAGCATCGCATTGGCAGCGATCATCATCGCCTTCGCGGTGAAATACCGCAACATGCTGGCGCTGGTGCTGGCCATCGTCCAAGTTGCAGGCGCGGTGTACTTCGATCTGGCCTGCGCTCACGGCGCCGAGGTGTTCCAGCCGCTCTACGTCGACTCGCTTTCGGTGATCATGGCATTGATCATCGGCATCGTGGGAAGCGGCATCTGCGTGTACGCGCTCGGTTACATGAGCGACTTCCAAGCGCATGAGCCCGAAGGCGCGCGCGATCGTCGCCCGACGTTCTTCGCGCTGATGTTCCTGTTCCTTTCCGCCATGTACGTGATCGTGTTCTCCAACCACATGTCGTGGATGTTCATCGGCTGGGAGATCACGACCACCTGCTCGTTCCTGCTGATCGCGTTTACGCGCACCGATGAGGCCATCCGCAACGCCTTCCGGCAGATCATCATGAACCTGCTCGGCGGCATCGGCTTTTTGGCCGCGCTGTTCGTCGCGGTGCTTGTGCTGGGCACGTTGTCGCTGGATGAGTTCATCGCCATAGGCGTCGCAAGCGCAGGCGTCGCACCGCCCGTCCTCGTGTTCGCCGTCGGCGCACTCGCGTTCGCAGGCTTGACAAAGGCGGCCCAGATGCCCTTCCACACCTGGCTTCTGGGCGCGATGGTTGCGCCTACGCCTACAAGTGCGCTGCTTCACTCGTCCACGATGGTCAAAGCTGGCGTGTTCTTGCTGGTCAAGCTTGCGCCCCTGTTCGTCATGCCGTCGTTCGAGGTGCCGCGCGCCATGATTCTGCTCGTGGGCGGCATCACATTCATGCTTTGCTCGTTCATGGCCATCTCGCAGTCGAACGCCAAGCGCGTACTCGCCTACTCCACGATCGCCAACCTGGGTCTGATCACGGCATGCGCCGGTCTCGGTTCGGCTGCATCGATTTGGGCGGCCATCCTGCTTATCGTGTTCCACGCGGCCACGAAGTCGCTGCTGTTCCTGTGCGTCGGCACGGCCGAGCACCATATCGGCAGCCGCGACATCGAGGATATGGACCTGCTGTTCGACCGCATGCCGCGTCTCGCACGTTTCATGATGCTCGGCATCATGTGCATGTTCATCGCGCCTTTCGGCATGCTCACCGCCAAATGGGCGACGCTCGTGTCGTTCGCGGCGGACGGCAACGTCGTGCTCATCCTGCTGCTCGTGTTCGGCTCGGCCGCGACGTTCTTGTTCTGGGCGAAATGGTTGGGCAAGCTTTCGGGCATCGCGGGCAGCCCCGAGAACGTCGAGGGCACGGTCCACAAGTCCGAATGGGGATCGCTGTGGCTCATGGCTGTGCTCGCTTTCGTGGCATGCATCCTGCTGCCGATAGCTTCGCAGTACGTCGTCGTGCCTGGCATCGTGAGCGTTTTCGCCTCGTTCGGACCGATGGAGCCAATCTGGATGGACATCTCGTCTTTCGGCATCATCGATGCCGATGATCTGTGGATCGCGACCATCCTGGCCATCGTCGTCATCGTCGTGCTGGCCGGCTCGGCGCGCGCTTCCAAGAAGCGCACCGCCAGCGTGTACCTGTCGGGCGTAGTAACTGATTCCGATGAGCGTACATTCCGCAACAGCCTGACTGGCCAGACCAAGGCCACGGCGCGCAACCTGTATCTTGAACCGTACTTCGGCGAAAGCCGGTTCACGCGGATCGGCACGGTGGCCTGCGCGGTCATCATCGTAGCAGCATTGATTGCAAGCGGCGTCGGCCCGCTGACGTTCATGTAGGAGGGATTGACGTGGAAATCCTGATAACCCTCGCAGGCTCGGTCGCATTCGCCATCCTGGCGCCGATTATCGGCTGCCTCCTGGCAGGCGCCGAACGCAAGATATCCGCACGCATGCAGGGACGCGTGGGGCCTCCCCTTCTGCAGCCCTACTACGATGTGCGCAAGCTCCTGGGCAAGCAGGACGTGTCCGTGAGCGGCGTGGACGGGCTGTACCTTACGTGCGCGCTCGTGTTCGTTGCCATCGCCGGCGGCATCTTCTTCACCGGCGGCAACCTGCTCATGAGCGTCTTCGTCGTCACGATGGGCGGTCTCATGTTCATCTTGGCGGCTGCTTCGTCGCGCAGCCCTTATGCCGAAGTCGGCGCCTCGCGCGAGTCGCTGCAGATCATGTCGTACGAGCCCATGGTGCTGCTCATGGCTGTCGCGTTCATGCTGGCGCTGGGCTCCTATCAGGTGGCCGACGTGCTCAACGCCGAACTGCCGCCCATCTGCACGGCCTGGCTCGCCTTCATCGGCCTGCTGTTCGTGCTCACCATCAAGCTGCGCAAGTCGCCTTTCGACCTTTCCTATGCGCACCATGCGCACCAGGACCTGGTGAAGGGCATCACGACCGAGATGAGCGGACCCACGCTTGCTAAGGTCGAGATCATGCACTGGGCCGAGACGGTGCTGTTCCTGGGCTGGATCGGCATGTTCTTCGTCTGGTCCAATCCCGTATCGATCGTCATCGCCATCGTGGTGGCGCTGCTCGCATGGTTCCTCGATTCTCATCGTTCAGCAGGTCGATGACCTCCTCATCGATGAAAATGAAATCGTATGCGGCGGCGTGAACATCGCACTGTTGGTCTACCTTCCCCTGGTGTTTTAGGAGGCGCAGATGGGATTCGCATCGAAATCGCCCTGGGTCATCCACTATGATGCCTCAAGCTGCAACGGCTGCGACATCGAAGTCCTGGCGGCGCTCTGCCCCGGCTTCGACGTCGAGCGCTTCGGCATCATCAATACGGGCAACCCCAAGCATGCCGACATCTTCCTGGTTACGGGGTCGGTCAATGAACGCAATGCGCCGGTCGTCAAGCAGATATACGACCAGATGCTCGAGCCGAAGGCTGTC
>CAYOBD010000216.1:0-4093 GCA_964402005.1 uncultured Eggerthellaceae bacterium | reverse complement strand
TATTTCTACGTTGACCAACTTTCTTTAGAAGACCTCTACGTGAATGATAATCATGCCGATGGGCTGTTCGACGAACATGGGGTTGAAGCCCTCTTTGACCAGCATCTCCTGCATGCGTTTCATGTCTTTTTCGCAGTCGGCATGGCCCGTGCACACGAATGCGGGAGCATCGGGATCCATGCGCTCCTTAAACAGATCGACAAGCTGCTTGAGGCCCTTCTTGCGGCCACGCGCCACGCCCTTAACGCCCAGTGTGCCATCTGCAGCGATGGTGACGATGGGCTTAACGTCCAGCTTCGAACCAACAACAGCAACCGATGACGGAATGCGTCCGCCACGATGCAGCGATTCAAGATCTTCGACCATGAAGTACACATTTGCGAAGAACCGCGCTTCGTTCGCCCACTCCTCCATCTCATCGATGGTCAGACCGCGCTCTTGCTTACGCAGCGCTTCGAATATGAGCACCGCCTCAGCAGTCGATGCCAAGCGCGTGTCAACCGCACGGATGTCGGCATCGGGATGTTCAGCGCGTACCTCTTCGAGCACGCGGCAGACCTGTTCGTAGTGGCCCGACAGGCCCGATGTGAAACTGAGATAGATCGTCGGCTTGCCGCTCTCCACGCCCCACTCGAACGCCTCCTTAATCGCCGGTAGCGACGGGTAGGTTGTAGTAGGCTGCTCGCCTTTGCGCATACGCCCATAGAACTCATGGCAGCTAACCGTGTGGAAGAGATCGTCTTGGTACTCGTCTTCACCGAAGTAATAACGGAACTTAAGCAGATACACGCCGTCGCGCACGACGACGTCGTAAGGAAGGTCGCAGCACGAGTCCAGAATAAGGTTGCATTTGTATTCCATCGAATTGCCTTTCTAATCATTTTCTAAGCGCTTAATCGGAAAGCGCGAACGCAATGATACCAATGAACGAACGCAAAGCAGCACAATGCCATGCAACAGCACTGTCTTTCCATGTTGGATAAATAAATGAATGTTTAAGAATCACGTTCGCAGGGTTGCACGTAGGCGGTCTGGTTTCAATAACAGGTCCAAGCCCTCAGCAGCACTGCGCGCAAGAACATCTGCATGTGCGATGATGCCGGCATAAGCTCCTTCGGCATCCAAGATCGCTATCGCCAAATCTGCTTGGTCGAACATCTCCACATCGTTGAATCCGTTGCCTATGCAAGCAAGCTGACCCTGGCATTCGCACGCATACTGCTTCTTGAATTCTGCAGCACCGGCCCGGGGAAATGTGACCACCTCGACCCCCAGGGGATCGCATTGCGCATGTACGCTTCCATACGTATCTGCAGTGAGTACAGCAACATGCGCCATCTGCGCGAGTTCTCGAATCTTTTCCGCAACACCCTGCGCCAATGCGCCGTCGGCTGCAATGGTTCCGTTGTAATCAAGAAGGACATGCTCGATGCGCAGCTCATCTTTTCCTGGAATATCAATCAGGATCAATTTTCATTTCCTTTCGGTATGATCCGTATTTCATCGCAGCTTGCAAATTGCGCGGTGCCCTACCTCACGCTTGCGTGTTACATGCTACATCACAACTAACTATCCAAACGTGCCCGCAAGGAAATCACGTGTCGCGTCGTCTTCAGGTTCTTCGAAAAACCTATCCGCAGGTGCCATTTCGATGAGGCGCCCATCGTTGAAAAATGCTGCGAAATCAGCAATACGCCGTGCCTGCGCTATGTTGTGCGTGACTATTATGATGGCCAGATTCGATTTCAGGCCGAGAAGCGTTTCCTCTACCTTGGCCGTCGCTTTCACGTCGAGTGCAGAGCATGGCTCGTCAAGCAGCAAAACCTCCGGGTTGACCGTCAGGGCACGCGCTATGCAGAGCCTTTGCTGCTGTCCGCCTGAAAGGGACAAAGCGCTCTGGCCCAGGCGACCGCTCACCTCATCATAAAGACCCACCATTTGAAGCTTTTCGCGCACAAGATCATCCATATCCGACCTGTTCACTGCATGGTAGTACTTAGGCGCATAGGATATATTCTTGTAAATCGAAAACGGGAACGGTGTTGGCGTCTGAGTAACCATCCCCACGCGACGACGCAGCTCTTCTAACGACAGCTCGCTCGTTGACTTACCTGAAAGCAGAATTTCGCCTGAAACACGCGCTACCGCCTGCTCGCGAATAAGGGCGTTCAGGCAATTCAAAAATGTCGTTTTGCCGCAACCCGATGGTCCCAGAATAGCCGTGATGCTATGTGCTGATGCGCAGAACGACACCTTGTCTAATACAACCTTGTTCCCGTAGGAAACCGAAAGGTCTATCGTCTGAATGACAGCGTCGCTTGCATCGATGCTCATCGCAGGGTCCTCCATTTTCTCGATGCCACGTGTGCATACGCTGTGGCAAGGGCATTGCTTATCAGAATAATCGCCATCATCACGAATGCTGTTCCGAAAGCCGCATCAAGAGATGTGGACCCCTGTGCAACGAGCAAGTATAGATGCAAGGGAAGCGCCATTGCGGGCTCCATCAGATTCGTAGGCATCGAGGCAAAAGCAACACCGCCCGTGAACAGCAAGGGCGCAGTCGCGCCAAATGCATAGCATGCGCCCAGGATAACGCCGCGGACCAGCTCACCTTGGCAAGCAGGCATTACAACGGTGCGTATAGCATGAAGACGCGTGCAGCCCAGAGCATAGGATGCCTCGACAAGCGATTTCGGTAATTCTGCAAAGGCTTTCTCTGCACGCACTTCGATGAAGGGCATAACCATGATGGCCAGCGCCACGCTTGCCGACAGTACGCATCGCCCCCATCCCATATCTCGCACGAGAAAGCTGTAAGCGAAAAGGCCCATGATGATCGAGGGGATGCCGGCCATGCATTGCACGGCAAGCCTGATGATCCCCGCTACACGCGCACTGCGCACATAAAAGGTTACAAGCAATGCACACGCAATTGCAGGGATACCTCCGAACACCACTGCGCATGCCGTGAAAACCAAACTGCCGGCAATTGCGGGCGCAATACCACCCTCTTCTCCAAGAACCATTCCGCTTGGCGGCTGCGTTAGCAGCTCCCAGCTGATGGTCGATGCGCCTTGCACGAAGACATATCCGAAGAGGAACACGATAGCTGAAGCGGTTATAACCACGCTGACCGCGGACCATATTTTGGCTACCATCCCCGTACGCGCGCCGCCGTGGCCTCCGATGCGCGCAGCCATGCCGCTTGAACCCGACAAACGTTTTCGAAGATATGAGACCACGAGATTGATTCCCAAAAGCAGTAGCATCAGTACCATGCCCGCTGCGAAGAGCGCATGGTAATGATCACTGCCGGCGACCGCCGTGCCCATCTCCAGTGCGATTACCGACGGAATGGTCTCGCCCTTTCCAAGCAATTCCGGGAAGACGTTTGCATTGCCTATGACCATCATAACCGCCATGGTCTCACCCATTGCGCGCCCCATAGCCAAAACGAGCGACAGTAGGATGTTACGCATGGCCGCAGGGAGCACTATCGTCGCCATGGCGCTCCAGCGCGATATTCCCATAGCCAATGATGCGTTCATGTAGCGATTGCGTTCGCTTAAAAGCGAATCGCTGCAGGCGGAAATTATGAACGGCAGCAGCATCACCGCAAGCACAATCGATGCACCAAGCACGCAAAGACCGCTTGAAACGCCCGCGCTCATGAAAAGGCGAACCACTACGAGTAGGCCAACAAAGCCGTAAACGACCGATGGTACGCCCGCCAGCAAATCAACAAATGGATAGGCGAACGACCTAACCAAATGGCTTTCTACTGAGGCGAGATACATCGCCGCGCCAACGCCTATAAGCATGGCGAATAAGAGCGCAAGAAACGAAACAGCAATTGTTGAAGCGATGAAGTTCCCGATACCGAAGGACGTGCCGCTTCCGAAATCGACGGGCATCCATCGTGTTCCCGTAAGGAAGTCAGCTGGGCTTACTGTCTCGAACAGAGGCACTGCTTCACGGACAATGAAGAACACGACGAAACCCAGAGACAGCAATGCCACAGCCGCAAATACGACGATTGCAAATGTGCCTATGGAATCGACAGCTTTTCTCATTTGGGTCTCTTGCGCAT
>CAYOBD010000215.1:0-4143 GCA_964402005.1 uncultured Eggerthellaceae bacterium | reverse complement strand
TGATCAAGATTTGAATAGTTCGGATAAAGAACTGAGAAAATGAAAAACCAAAAACAACGATCCCGACGTGTTCTTCCTGCGCAAAGATGTGCGCTTGAAGCAGGATCAGCGCGACGAGCTGCTGTTCGCCGACGCGGATCTGGGCAGCGTTTTTCTCACGTCCGACGATATGGGCGCTTGGGACGACGCGCAGCTCGATCGCTACCGCACGGCGCTGAAGCTGTTTGCCGAAAAGTAATGGAACTGATGACTCAAAGGTGCAGCGGCGCCGCGCCGCGCGGCGCAGAGGTGCCGCGAAACCGCACCGCACGGCTCAAAGGTGCAGCGGAACCGCGCCGCTCGGCGCAAAAGTGTAGCGGGATTGCGCTATCCGTGGATGGTGCGATAATTTGCAGAACGGATCCATCGCCGATGATTGATGCGGGAAAAGAGGGGATATGGGCGAGCGAAGCGTGAAAGTGCAGGCTCACGGGCGTACGGAGCTGGCGGGCAACCACGTGGACCATCAGGGCGGACGTGTGGTATCGGGCACGGTCGACTGCGGGATATCCATGGAGCTTACGCCGAATGGCACCGATATGGTGCGGCTGCAAAGCGAAGGCTTCGCGCCGATCGAGCTGGATGTGCGCGATACGGCGCCTGTCGGGGCCGAGCGCAACACAACGGCAGCGCTCGTGCGCGGCGTGGCGGCCGGCATGCGCGCGGCGGGTATCCCCGTCGCCGGTTTTGATGCGCAGGCGAAAAGCGATATCCCTGCAGGCGGCGGACTGTCGTCCTCTGCAGCATTCGAGATTGTGCTGGCGCGGGGCATCGATGCGCTGTTCGGCGATGGAACCATGGATCCGCTCGACATCGCAAGCATCGGCTGCACGGCCGAGCGTGAATGGTTCGGAAAACCGTGCGGGCTGCAGGACCAGACGGCCATCGCACTCGGCGGCATCAGCCTGATGGATTTCGCCAATGTGTTCTCGGGTGACGGGCGCGTTTCGCACCGCCCGATCCGATTCGACTTCGAGGCGCATGGATATGCGCTCTGCCTAATCGACTCGCATTGCGACCATAGTCTGTATCCAGACGAGTTCGCCCTGGTCACCGAGGATATGCTCGCAGTGGCGCGCTTCCTGGGTGCCGAGGTGCTCGACCAGGTGGGCGAGGATGCGTTCCTTGCGCGCTTCGAGGATGTGCGCGCACAGCTGGGTGATGTTCCGGCGCTGCGGGCGCTGCATTACTTCGACGAGGTCCGCTTGGTAGACGTGCGCGCGGCGGCGCTTGAGGCTGGCGACATGGAGGCGTTCCTGGCGGCGACGCGCCGCTCGGGTTTCTCGTCGGCAGCGTTTTTGCAGAATACCGCCACGGCCGATCGGGCAAGTCAGCCGGCATCAGTCGCGTTGGCGCTTGCGGCCCATGCGCTCGACGGCCGTGGCGCCTATCGCATTCATGGCGGTGGCTTCGGCGGCACCATCCAGACGTTCGTGCCGCTCGACATCCTCGAAGCGTTCACGACTTTCATGGACGCGCGCTTGGGTGCTGGCTCGTGTCGCCGTTACAGGATTGTGGAAGGATAGGGGTTGTGATGACCAGCGAACATGCACGGATTGACACCGACGTGTTCTATCGCGAAAGCTGTGATGCGGGCTTTGTGAAGCGCGAGGCGATTGCACGCAACATCGCGTGGGAGACGCCGACGGAGTGGGGCGACCTGCAGATCACGATCAACCTGTCCAAGCCCGAGAAAGACCCGCGCGCAATCGCGGCAGCGGCCGAGGAGGCAAAGGCAGCGGCCGGAGGCGGAGCTGGTGCCAAGACGTTCGTCGATGCGGCAACTGGGCGCGTACGTCCGTGTCCGCTGTGCGTGACGGAGGAGGATGTGGAGTGTGGATATGCGCGTCACATCGAGTTGCGCGGCGAGCCGTGGGGTCTGTGGTACAGCCCGTATGCCTACTATAACGAACACTGCATCGCGATGAGCTGGGTGCATCGCCCGATGCATATCGATCGCTCTGCATTCGAGGCGCTTGCGGATTTCTCCGATCTGCTGCCGCATTATTTCATCGGCAGCAACGCCGATCTGCCGATCGTAGGCGGCTCGATACTCGGACACGATCATTTCCAGGGTGGACGGCACGTGTTTCCCATGCAGCAGGCGCCGATTGACCGCAGCTTTGAACTTCCTGCGTTCCCGCAGGTGAAATGTGGCATCGTGCGCTGGCCGATGTCGACTTTGCGCTTCGTGTCCGACGATCGCGCTCAGCTGCTGGATGCTGCGTGCGCCGTACTGGACGCCTGGCGTATCTACGATGACCCCGCGGTAGGTATCGTGTCGCATGACGCGGACGGTACGCGCCACAACACCGTTACCCCGATCCTGCGCCGTCAAGGTGGCACAGCCCAAGGCGCCTATGAGCTCGATCTGGCACTTCGCTGCAACGTTACGAGCGCGGAGCATCCGCTCGGCGTATTCCATCCCCACGAGGACCTGCATCACATCAAGAAGGAGAACATCGGCTTGATCGAGGTGATGGGTTTGGCAATCCTGCCACCGCGCGTGCGCGACACCATGGCTGACAGGAACCTCACGCGCGACGATGTGGGTCGTCTGTTTGCTCGTGTCTTGGAGGATGCCGGCGTGTTCAAATGGGACGATGCCGGGCAGGGGGCGTTCGACCGTTTCGTGCAGTTCTTGCAGAAGCAGTAGGAGCCGCATTCATCCATGGGCGTTTCTCGAAGATTCCCGCCCGCTCGTGTAATGCGCTACCATTTTCCTTTAGAGAAAACGCACCGCATATGTGGAAAGGTCCATCGTGGATATCGACTACTTACTTGCATTGCAGAACCTGCGCGAAGGCGCGCCCGACATCCTGTCAGGCTTCCTGTCGCTTCTCTCGTTGATTGCTGACGGCCCGGGACTTGTGGCTATCGTGATGATCGTGTACTGGTGTGTGAATAAGCGCGCCGGGCAATTCACCATGGCTGCATTCATGACGAGCAATCTGATTTGCCAGTTCATCAAGAATTTGGTGTGCGTCTATCGCCCTTGGGTTCGTGATCCGCGCATCACGCCGCCCGAATCTGCGCTGGAAGGTGCCGGCGGCTACTCTTTCCCAAGCGGTCATGCGGCAGGTGCAACTTCGTCGCTGGGAAGCTTTGCCTGGATACTGCGTAAAAAATACCTGGTTTGGAGCATTGTCCTGGTCGTAATCGCGCTGCTCATCGTCTTCTCGCGAAACTTCTTGGGCGTGCACACGCCCCAGGACGTGTTGGTTGCAGTCGGTATCGGCGTGCTGGCGATTTGGCTGACCATCCGGTTTTTCCGCTGGTTCGAAGAAAACGAGGATAAGGATTGGCTCGTTGCTGCGGCAGCCATTGCGGTCAGCCTGATAACGCTGATCATCGTCATCGTGAAGCCGTACCCGCTCGATTATGTCGATGGAAAGCTGCTGGTCGATCCTATTGAAATGCAGAAGGGGAGCTTCGAAGCGTCCGGCGTGGTAATCGGCGTGGTGCTGGGATGGCTGCTTGAGCGGCGTATGGTCCAGTTCTCGACCGACTCCGCCAGTATTGACTTGCGTGGTCGTTTGATCCGCGGCATCGTGGGCATCGTGATTGTGGGCATCGTCTACTTCGTAGGCAATGCGCTGTTCAAGGCCGTATTCGGACTTCTGTGGGGAAAGCTTCTTGCTATGGCGGTGCTCACGTTTGTGGCGATGTTCGTCGTGCCGTTCGTGTTCACCTGGCTGGAGCAGACGCGCTTCGTGCCGTACGCCGGCGTTCCGGCGCCGCGCTCCGCAGGCTCCCGCAGCGGGCGCGAGTCATATGCGGGCCGCTCTGATAGCCGTTCCAGCGGTCGCTCTGGAGGACGTTCTGGCGAGCGTCCCAGCAGGCGCCCCGGCGAGCGCTCTAGTGGTCGATCCAGCAGACGCTCCGACGACGGCTCCTCGCAGCGCAGCAGCCGCTCTTCTGCGGGTCGAGGTTCTTACGGCCGCACGCAGCGCAGCTCTTCGCAGCATCCGCGTACGCGCACGGAACCAACGCGGCAGCCGCGCGATGCGCGTGAGGCTTACGAGCCGCGCGAGGCCCGCGATGTGCGCGAGGCCTACGAGCCGCAGGATGTCCGCGAAATCCGCGACGCTCGTGAGGCCTACG
>CAYOBD010000214.1:0-4201 GCA_964402005.1 uncultured Eggerthellaceae bacterium | reverse complement strand
CTTTCGGTGCTGCATGTTTCGGCATTGCTATCCCCATCTCCTTCACCGATGGCCCCAACCCATCGGATGCCGCTCTACTGTGTTATCGAAACACAGCTATCCATTATGAAAGACATTTCTCTTAGGTCAAGCGAAATGCTGCCTATCGGGCCGTTGAGTTTTCCCGATGCGGTGAATCATTTCGTATCAAAGAAGGCAAAACGAATAGCGCAGGGATCATAGCGCAACCGCCCATGTGTACCCGCTAGTGTTCGGTTGGACCAGGATCGGGTATATCGGATGGATATGGAACTCCCTCGACCGACGCGATTCCTTGATAGCTGCGACCGAAAGCACTGTTCTGCTTTTCCAGCAGGGCAGCTGCTTCTTCCAGCTGATGCTCGTTCGGGCCGGCACTTTTCGCAGACATTCCCGGCGCGGGAACACCCCCCAGCTCTGGAATCTCCAGGATCACGTCAGAGCCTGCCGGGCCGAGAAGGTTCAGCTGAAGCATGTCTTTACGCTTTTTACGGGCAGGAGGCGATGGGTCCACCAAGATGGTTTTTTGTGCTGTCTGTTCGGGGACAGCTTGTTCCCTGTTATCCCCTGCCTCCTTCGTCGTCTTAATAGACGCTGACGCAAACGACCCAATCCTCGGCTTATATGCTTCGGGAGGTACCATAAGCGGGAAAACAATCGATGCGCCTTCACGCTGTCTATATGCATAGGCGAGCGAACGCAGCCTTATGCGTATGGTTGCTAAGTCGACGATCTGATCGATCTTGAGTTCGGTGTATATGCCGCCATCGCGATGCAGCTTTTCGCGCATCTCGTCCGCTACAAGCGCGTCGATTCCGCAGCCGAATGACCTTACGATGATCGCTTGCAGGTTTCGATGTCCCTCGCATTGCCCGATCCGCATGAGTGCATCGTGGTTCTCGTACCAGAATGCATCGTTGGCGACGTCGCGTTCTTGCTGTTGCGTTTCGCCATTCCCCCAATCGGTGTAGTCGCATCGTTCCAGCACTGCGTAACCGAGCTCGCCGAGCAGCTCATCGATGCCGTGTGAGATGCCCTGAGCCGCATGATACGAATGGCCCACAAGCACAATGCCTGGGTACAAACCTGCGTCGATGCCGGCTAGTGCCTTGTTTGCGCCGGCAGCTAAACGCTCTCTGAACAACCTGTATTCGCTCGATGCTGCTTTCAACGCGCTTGAAATCTCGTTTCCACTGCGCTCTATTCCCACCTCGCCAAGCGCGCGCCGGATAGGCTCGCAGGCCTCTTCAACGCTTTTCATACCGCGTAGGTCAGGCGAAGCGATACGCACGCCCGCGAAGGCGCTTCCCTCCGCGTTGCCTTCGACCATATCGGCAAGATTCTCGACAAGCGGACATGTGGCGAAGCCTTCAGGCACGGGCTCGCCCGCAAGGGCATGGTGCGCGAAGGCTGTTTCGAAGATTGGCGCGAACAGAACAGCAGCGCCGCGTTTCGCAAGGTCCGCCGCATGGCCGTATGCAAGCTTTGCCGGAAAGCACATGCCTTCGGAAGGAATTGAGGACATCCCCATCCTGAAGACCTCATCGGACGGGTCGGCGCCAGCAACCGTGCGCACTCCCAGCCGGTCGAGCAGTGTCTTCCAGAACGGATAGCTCCCATAGAGCGCAAGCGCCTTGGGAATGCCCACAACGGGTTCGGCGTCAGCCTCGAAGGTCTTTCTGTCTAAAGATGCACTTTGCGGCGTTTTCTTATCATATGAAGCAATGAGCAGACGCTTCATCTTCACGATATTTGGCGGTGCCTTGTGCTTTTCGACAGTGCTCCCTTGAGCGATTGCACCGCGCTCGCAGCGATTGCCCGTCACGAGTACGCGCTCGGTACCTTCAACGATGCCCTTTCCCGGTATGCGGTACACATCATCTTTATTGCGTTCCGCAAAACGAGCAACGCGCAATTCGCAGCGGTTCGCGCATATATCGCACCGCACGACTTTCTTTTTCATATCCATGGAATCGAGCGCCGATGGGTCTATCAGTCCGGATTGAGCCCCCAACGCAGCAACGGGATCTTCGCTCTTCTGGGCAAGCCAGGAATCGCGCGCGATGAGAGCCGCTCCCCACGCGCCCATTATCTGCGAAAGGTCAGGACGCGACACCTCGACGCCCGTCTCGAGCTCAAAAGCACGCAGCAGCGCATCGTTTGCGAATGCACCCCCTTGCACCACGATGTGCTTGCCAACCTTGTTGAAATCGGGCTGTCGGACGACCTTAAATAGGGCATTGCGCACCGTTGCATAGCAGACACCCGCAATGATGTCGTCAGGCGGCACACCTTCCTTTTGCGCATGGCGTATACGGGAATTCATGAATGTCGTGCACCGTGTACCCAAATCGACAGGCGCTTTGGCACGCATGGCGTCACCGACGGCATCCGAACGTCCCCTGCTCAGGCTGCGAACGACAGAATCGAACAGCGAGCCGCACCCCGAACTGCATGCCTCGTTGAGCACGACGTCTTGAATGACGCCGTCATTCACGTAGAAGCATTTGATGTCCTGGCCTCCGATGTCCAGAAGGAAATCCACCTCCGGATCGAGCGCGACGGCCGCACGGAGATGCGCCACGGTTTCAACTTCCCCCATGTCGATTCCAAACGCCGTGCGGCACAAATCTTCGCCATACCCGACCGCGCATGCGCGCCTGACCAAATGCTTTTCTGCGTACGGGGCATTGATCTGCACGAACAGCTTCTTGAGCATGCGCGTCAGGCAACCGACGACATCCCCGCGATGACGCTCGTAATCGTATGCGATCAAGCCTCCATTCGCATCGATAACGGCCACCTTCGCTGTAGTGGAACCAGCATCGATTCCCAGGAAAAGGTCCAATCCGGCATCTATCAGCGTCGAACGCGGAATGCGCGTCTTGCTGTGGCGCTTGCGAAATGCAGCGATCTCCTCTTCAGCCGTGAATAAGGGACGTAACCGTTCTATGCCCTCGTCGTTTTCGAAATCGGCCTCCGTTATCATCCGCTCGAATTCCGAGAGAGCAATCGGCTCAGACGCCCTTCCCGACAAAGCCGATCCGCGTGCGACATACAGATGCGCATCCCGCGGCACTATCGCGTGCTTGCGATCGATTCCACTCACGCGGCAGAACGCATCGCGCAGCGCCTGTATATGCTGGAACGGACCGCCGAGCAGCAGCACCGTTCCCGTTATCGGACGACCTGCCGACAAGCCCGCGATTGCCTGCGTGCACACGGCATTCAGTACGCTCGCCGCTACGTCTTCACGCCGTGCGCCGGCATTCAGAAGCGGCCTTACGTCGGATTTAGCGAAAACGGCGCATCGTGACGCAATGGGATAGATTGTCGAATATCCCATGGCCAGGCGGCTTATCGCCGATGTGCGCGCCCCCATAAGTCCGCCCATCGTCTCTATGAAACTGCCTGTGCCGCCTGCGCAGACGTTATTCATACGCTGCTCGGGCGCGCCCGTCAGATATATGAGCTTCGTATCCTCGCCGCCCATCTCGAGAACGACGTCGGCATTCGGAAAATCTGTCAGCACCGCGCGCTTCAACGCGACGACCTCTTGAACAAACGGGATGCCGAACAGCTCAGAGACGCGCATGCCCGACGACCCGGTTACTGTCATACGCACATCGCGGTCGCCATAGCGCCACACAAGCGAATGGATTGATTCCTGCAAGCATTTCGCAACATGGCTGCGATGCTTTTGGTACGACGAGAACACAACGCTTCCCTGCTCGTCTAAAAGGACGAGCTTGAGCGTTTTCGAACCTATGTCTATGCCAAGTCTCTCCATACCTGCCATTTCATATGAATTCGCAAACTACCGCATGCCATGCTTCAGAATTCTCGCACATGCGTCGCAAACTCATGCCCCGTAGAGGACTGAGCTTATGTCGTAATACGGTTTCCCCGCCCTCTGCACGATTTCCTCTATCGACTCTATAAACCGCACAGTCGCCGGTCGAGGTTCCTTCGCATAATACAAACAGTAGGGCATCGTCTTGTTCCACCGCACGTCTACCGTCTTCATGAGGGGATGCACATCGCGCCATATTTCCTTGCTCAATAGCAAATCCCCCTCCATCAGGCACGCATCGAATACCTCGATACCGTAGTGCTCGAATTCCACGAACTCGACACCAGGCGCCGACTCGGCGATCTCGTCGCGTGCAGAATCGATATAGGG
>CAYOBD010000213.1:0-4210 GCA_964402005.1 uncultured Eggerthellaceae bacterium | reverse complement strand
GCGCTAGCGAATGGGCTGGGGCATTGCAGCGCTAGCGAAACCGACGGGCCTTCTTGCGACCTAAGCGAAAGAGTTGGGGTGCTGAGGTTCAACCGAAACCGACAGGACTCCTTGCGGTTCGGGAACGGGGCCGGCGAGTCCTAAAACCGCAATTTGATAAAAAACGTCCGCTGCGATTCGTCAGATTGCGGTTTTCGGATTGATTGTTGCCATCTCGCATGCAGCATCCGAATTAAAACCCAGCTCATTAATTACCTATGATATTTCTAGGCAGACTAAAAGCTGCAATTTGACGAATGGAAAGGGTGGAGCTTTCGTCAGATTGCGGTATTCGGACTCGTAGGGCCATTAACTGAAGACCCATTTGCCGGTGGCCCATTAACCAGGAACCCAAAAGCCGGGAGCCCATTAACCGGGAACCCATTAATTGGAGGCCTGTTTGGAATAACAAGTTGCAGGTTGGTGGATTAAGTACAGCGAGGATGTCCAACGCCTTTTCTTCTTCGTGCCGTTCGCGCCACCCTGGTTCTTGACGGGTGTTCTGCGAGAGGTGCTCGGTTATAATTAACTGGGAAACTAGCGCAGCGAAAGCGTTGGAAGGTGGCGAAAAGGGATTGCTCCCATTCTCCGCCTTGCTCATAACGGCTGGCGCTGCAAACAGCGGCTGATGTCGCAAACAGCGGTTGGCGCCGCGGACAACGGCTGATGCCGAGAACAACGGCTGGCGTCGCAAACAGCGGTCGGCGCCGTAGAGGGCATAAGCGGAAAGGGAGTATTCATGGCAGAGCGCGCGAATGAGGCTCGTGAACTAGCCGAACAGGCGATGTCCGACCAGGGGAAGCTGGCGGAGCTAGCAGAAGAGCTGTCCGTCGGAACGAGGCGCTCGCGCCAGACGGCCGCCACTGCGCTTGCGATCGTCGCCAAGGCGGACTCCGAGCTGCTGAAGGATCATATCCCCCTGCTGGTCGATGCGCTCAACCGTCCCGAGGCGCAGACGCGCTGGGAATGCCTCGATGCGTTGACGCTTTTGGTGGATCTTGATTCCCGACAGTGCGAGAAGGCGATCGAAGAGGCCGAGGGCTCTCTATTCGACGAGGAGAGCGGCCCGGTGCGTTTGTCGGCGATGCGCTTTTTGTGCAAGATCGGCGCGACCACGCCCACGCGCTCGAAAAAGGTTTGGCCGATGGTCGACGAGGCCATCCAGTGCTACCACGGGGATCTGGAGTTCAACGATATGTTGGCCGCTCTGACGGATTTCTCGACGGGCAAGCTGGATGCCTCCGTGAAGCAGGGGCTTGCGGATCGCATGGCTTTCGACGCCGAGAATTCGAAAGGCACGCTCAAGAAGCGCGCCATCCAGATCATCGACAATGTGAAGTAATCGAATGAAGTAATCGAATTGCCTAAGAGAGGGTTGTCCATGGCAGAATCAACCGCGCGTGCGCTCGCCGTGCTGAACGCGGACGGCGAGGCGTGCGCATATTATCCGGTGCTATCGATCGAAGGGGCGGAAAAGCTGCCCTATTCGTTGAAGGTGCTGTTGGAGAACGTGCTGCGCACGGCTGCTGACGAGGATGAGGCGGCGACGTTCGCCGCGCGCATCGTCGAGGCGGGCATGGCAGGTGCCGCTGGCGCCGAAGTGGAGTTCGCACCCGCGCGCGTGCTGTTCCAGGATTTTACGGGCGTGCCCGTATTCGTGGATTTTGCAGTGATGCGCGAGGCGTGCGCCGCGCTGGGAGGCGATGCCCGCCGCATCAACCCGCAAGTGCAATGCGACCTGGTGATAGACCATTCGGTCATAGCCGATTGCGCCGGCACCGACGATGCCTGCACGCGCAATATGGAGATCGAATTCGCGCGCAACAAGGAGCGCTATAGCTTCCTGAAGTGGGCTCAGGACTCATTCGAGAATGTGAGAATCGTCCCACCTGGAAAAGGAATCTGCCACCAACTGAACATAGAGAATTTTGCCAGTGTGGTGATGCTGCAGGAGAAAGATGCATCTGCCTCCGCCCACCCAGAGGCGGGCGGAACGGCGGCGAGCACCGACAGCGCTGTGCTTCCCATCGCATATTTCGATACGGTGGTCGGCACGGACTCCCATACTCCGACAGCAAACGGCATCGGCGTGCTGGGCTGGGGCGTCGGCGGTATCGAAGCCGAAGCTGCGGCGCTCGGCCAACCCATCACGACGCTTGTTCCGAAGGTGATCGGCGTGCGTCTGACAGGCACGCTTGCCGACGGCGTCGAAGGCATGGATGTGGCCCTCACGTTTGCGCAGATGCTGCGTGAGCAGGGAGTGGTCGGCTGCTTCGTCGAGTGCTTCGGGCCTGGGCTCGAGCAGCTTTCGGCAACGCAACGCGCGTGCATCTCCAATATGACGCCTGAGTACGGCAGCACGTGCACGCTGTTCCCGATTGATGGACGCACGCTCGAGTTCTTGCGTCTAACGGGGCGCAGCGAGCAGCAGGTGCGTCTGGTCGAGGCGTATGCCAAGGCGCAGGGGACGTGGCATGATTCGAACGAGGATCGCGTCTATGCGCAGGTAATCGAGCTCGATTTGGGCACGGTTGTGCCATCGATGTCGGGTCCGAGCAGGCCGCATGACCGTTTCGCCATCGCCGAGGGCAAGCAGCGCATCGATGCAATCTGCCGCGAGCGCGGCTTGGAAGATGAAAGCGCCGATGCAGCGCAGCGCGCCGGCGAGCGCGGTCTGGAAGATGAAAACGCCGGTGCGGCGCAGCGCGCCGGCGCAGCTGGCTGGGACGTGAAGCACGGGGATATTGCCATTGCGGCGGTGACCAGCTGCACGACGGCAACCGATCCGCATATGATGCTCGCTTGCGGATTGCTGGCGAGCAAGGCTGCCGAGCGCGGCCTTGCGCCAAAGCCGTGGGTGAAGACTATCTTCGCGCCGGGCAGCCGTGCGACCGAGCTTCTGCTGGAGCGTGCGGGACTGATGGAGGGCATGCGCAAGCTCGGCTTTGCCACCTGCGGGTTCGGCTGCATGAGCTGCATCGGCAATTCGGGACCCATCCATCCGGATCTGGTTCCCTATGCCGATGAGGTCGAGCTGGCCAGCGTGCTTTCGGGCAATCGCAACTTCGAAGGGCGCATTTCGCCCCATGTTTCTCAGAACTACCTGATGGCACCCGCAAATGTGGTTGCCTATGCTCTGGCGGGCACCGTGCGCATCGATATGGGCTCCGAGCCGCTTGGGTACGACACGCAAGGCGCGCCGGTGTTTCTGCGCGACATCATGCCGACGGCAGAAGAAGTTGATGCCCTGGTCGAGCGCTATGTGACGGCCGATTTGTACGAGCAGGGCTCACGCGGCATGTTCGAGGGCGATGCGCAGTGGCAGGGTTGCACGGCGGCGCCGAGCGACGTGTTCGCCTGGGATAAGGACTCCACGTACGTGCGCCGTGCGCCGTATTTCGAAGGCATGAAGCGCGAACCCGAGTCCGTCGAACTGCCGGCCGATATGCGCGTGCTGGCGCTGCTGGGCGATTTCATCACGACCGACCACATCTCGCCGGCGGGCTCCATCGCAGCCGATTCGCCGGCAGCGCGTTACCTGGAAGAGCGTGGGGTGGAGCCGGCGGATTTCAATACGTATGGCAGCAGGCGCGGCAATCATGAGGTCATGATGCGGGGCACGTTCGCCAATGTGAAGCTCGCGAATGTTCTGGCGCAGGGCCGCAAAGGCGGCTGGACCTACGATTTCGAGAAGGACGCGATCGCGACGATCTTCGATGCGTCGCAGAATTATGCGCAGGCGGGGCAAAGCGCCATCGTGCTCGCTGGCAAGATGTACGGATCGGGTTCGTCGCGCGATTGGGCGGCGAAAGGTCCGATGCTCCTGGGCGTGCGTGCCGTCATCGCGGAAAGCTTCGAGCGCATCCATCGGTCGAACCTGATCGGCATGGGCATACTGCCGCTGCAGTTCCAAGATGGGCAAAGCGCGGCTTCGCTGGGTCTGACGGGCGCCGAGCGTTTCACGGTGGAACCCGTCGATTTCTCGGAAGGGCTGCCAGAGCCGCACGAAGTGCGGGTCGTCGCCGTCGCGCCAGACGGAACGCGCACGGAATTTACGGTGATTGTGCGCATCGATACGCCGACCGAGGGACATTACTATGCTCACGGCGGCATTTTGCGCTACGTTATACGGAAGCTGATGGGATAGTGTTCCTGCGAGTAGGGCGCTATG